>NZ_JBHIND010000100.1:0-84584 GCF_042194695.1 Bartonella sp. CM86QHHN | reverse complement strand
ATAAAGGAATTGTGCTATGCAAAAAAAGTTTGCACTCACAAATGAGACACGTGTATTTAATAATCAAACTCTTTATCGCATCCAAGCATTAAGGGATTTTGACGATGTTAAGGCTGGTGACTTGGGTGGTTTTATTGAAAATGAAAGGAACCTCTCTCATGATGGCAATTGCTGGGTTTACGATAATGCTCTTGTTTTAAATCCTGCCCATATTTATGAAAATGCCAAGGTTTTTAATAAAGCTATTATAATGGGTAATGTTTATGGCAATGCCCATGTATGTGACAGTGCCCGCGTTTATGCAAATGCTCATGTTTATGATAATGCGCATCTTTCTTATAATGCTTGGGTTTATCATCAGGCGCGGGTTTATGGCAATGCAAAATTATCAGGGAGCGCTCGTATTCATGGCAATGCTGAGGTTTATGATCATGCTGTTATCAGTGGCGCTGCTAAAATTTATGGCAAGGTTTATGGGAATGCTAGCGTGGGCTGTCATACTGATGTTTATGGCTCTGTTTATGGTAATGCGAAAATCTCTGGTTATTTCGTGATTAGAGGTAATGTCTATGGCAATGCAAGATTAAAAAGAGATAGTGATTTATATTGGGTTCCCATAAATTGTGAGGTTTATGAAAACGATACCGTTGTAAAGATTATTGAAAATAACGCTGCGTAAATAATGCGCGGGCGCGGCGGGGGCGCCTGCTTTCCAACCCAATTTTTCCATTTCAAATTTTATCAAACGTTTATCACATTAGATTGTGAGGGTATCTCTATGTGTAAAAAATATGAATTAACCAATCAAATCAAACAAATTAAAGAGAGACTTACTAAGCAAATTATAAACCTTTATCGCATTCGGGCTTTAAGAGATTTTGATGATGTTAAGGCTGGCGATTTAGGTGGCTATATCGAAAATGAAGGGAACTTATCTCATTATGGCAATTGCTGGGTCTATGATGAGGCTTGTGTCTATGGCTATGCTCATGTTTCTGATCATGCTAAAGTACGTCATTTGTCTCATGTGCGGGGGCGTGTCTATGGGAATGCTGAGGTCTATGGAAAGGCTTTAATCACTCGATATGCTAAAGTTTATGACCATGCTTGTGTTTATGGAAGTGCTCATGTGGCTGGCAATATCTATGGCAATGCTCATGTCTGTGATCACGCCCGCGTTTATAGCAACTCCCATATTTATCAACATGCGCGCGTTTCTCATGATGTTTTTGTTTATGATCATGCTAGAATCTATGGTCATTCAAAGGTTTCTGGCTCTGCTTGTATTTACAACAGTGCAAAAATTTATGGACAGGCTGCTATCAAAGGCTTTGCAAAGATTTATGGCAAGGTTTACGGCTCTGCTCTTGTGAGTGGGCGCGCTGCGGTTTATGGCTCTGTTTATGGGAATGCAAAAATCTCTGGTTCTGTAAAGGTCTATGGTCGTGCCTATGGGAAAGCAAAAATAGATAAACAAAGCAATGTAAAATCAGTTGCTCAAAATTATGAGGTTTATGAAAGCGATAACGTTGTTAAGATTGATAAATAGCATAAATAACAGGCATGGAAGTGCCTTCTTTATGGTTATAAACCCATCATAAAAGAGAGAATGCAAAAAAAGCCGTGTCAAGTGATTATGACGCGGCTTTCAAATGTCTACCCTTATGAATCATTTCAAATGGAGTTATGAACGCATATATACAAAACGTATTATATTACAAGCGCTCTATTCAAGATATGAAAACTTATCAAGAGAAATGTATGATGTGTATGATCTTTAAGCACTCATTTGAATGAGAGAGCCTATAAATGCTTTTCGTTTCTCTCAAACGTATTAATCATAACTCCTCCTTTGTGAGGTGGTCATTTGAAATAAAGCACATGATCAAAATGCTTCTTTTAAAACGTTTCAATATACTGACTTTAAAATTGAGTTGAGTAAATTGAAATAACTTACATTCTAAAATCAAAACCTATCAAACAAATCAAAATACTTGGTAGCTTTAACAAAACCCGTTTTTTACAGTTGCAAACGTTGGCTTTTAAAACAAGCTCTCATAAAGACAATAAACAACCGCTTTTATCAAACGCAAGGCTTTAGAAACTGTTATAAACATCTGTTTCAAACGTTTAAACAGTATTTAGAAAGGCTTTCATAAGTTTTTTTTAAACATAACTTTTTTGCAAATTAATCGCTCTATATTTGTGCTCTGTACTTTTAAATGGTAACTTTTAAAACGTTTTTTAGTAGCATATCTAAGGTAAAATAGTATTTTACTACTGTGGTATTAGCCGCCTCCATTTTTTTGTGGAAGCGAATAATTCCGTTCTTAAAAACTAGTCTGCAATCTATTCATTAAAAGGCTTTTCATTTCATAAGATATAAAATACCTCTTTATCGTTTTTTAACTTTTAGTAAGCGTTTTAAAAGCATTCTTATCCTTAATCCTTTTATGCAATCTTTATAAATTAAACCTATTATTCCTTTTTAAGGTTTCGCTCAAAAAAGAGCAAAACTCATACCATTCTTTAAACGTATAATCGATAATTCCAAACGACTAAATTTTTAAATAATGTGATTTGTGCTGTGATAAAAACGTATCATAAAATTTATAAACTGTTATAAATGATATCTGCTTTTCATTTCATTTGAATGCACACATGCGTTATAACATTTACATCATGATTTGCTTTTTATGGTCTATTCATACATGGCAATCTTATATAAAAAATGATCAAATGAATCATGTATAAAAGTGTGGATTCTTAAGTGGATTCATATAAAATAATTTCACACAACCTATTGACTTTATTGTATTTTTTAGTATTATATCTTGAATGACCGAAAAACATCTCTATTTAAATTTGTAGATCTTATATCACTTGCTCTAAACAACAGTATTTTACAGCACAACAAGATAAATTAAAGCAGGAAAAAAATTTTTCTATAAAGAAAAAGAACCATTGGAAAGAAGGCAAGAATTTGCCTATACTGCACAGTAAAGTATTATAAGGAGATAAAAATGCGCCTTACAGTTGTTGGTGCAAATGGAAGAATGGGACGTGAACTCATTACAACAATCCAGCAGAGGAGAGATGTAGAACTTTGTACTGTTCTTGTACGCAAAGGCTCACCGTTTGTAGGAAAAGATGCCAGTGCCTTAATTGGTTCAGATTCTCTTGGGATTGGTATCACTGACGATCCCGAAAATGCCTTTTCTAATACAGAAGGTATTTTAGATTTTTCACAACCAGAAGCCAGTATTCTTTATGCTAACTACGCTGCTCAAAAAAGCCTTGTCCATATTATTGGCACCACAGGATTTAGCAAAACAGAAGAAGAAAAAATTGCAGATTTTGCGAAATATACAACAATTGTCAAATCCGGAAATATGAGCCTTGGAATAAATCTTTTAGCCAACCTTGTAAAGAAAGCCGCTAAAGCATTAGAAGCCGATGATTTTGATATCGAAGTTTATGAAATGCATCACGCTAACAAAGTTGACGCCCCTTCTGGAACAGCCCTTCTTCTTGGCCAAGCAGCAGCTGAAGGGCGCAATGTTATGCTTAAAAATGTGCGTGTCAACGAACGCAATGGTCATATAGGTAAACGCAAAAAAGGCACCATTGGCTTTTCCTGTTCACGTGGTGGGACAGTTGTTGGAGAACACAGTGTCATTTTTGCCGGCTCCAATGAGCGCATTGTTCTTTCACATACAGCGCAAGAACGCTCTATCTTTGCCAATGGCGCATTAAAAGCAGCTTTATGGGCACAAAATCATGAAAGCGGTCTTTATTCAATGTTCGATGTTTTGGGATTGAACAATGAATTTTAAACAATCAATAGAATAGAGGCAATTCATAATGGGACGCATACTTACACTAATTCGTCATGGACAAAGTGAATGGAATCTCAAAAACCTTTTTACCGGTTGGAAAGATCCTGATTTAACAGAAAAAGGTCATGCCGAAGCGATAGCAGCAGGAAAAAAACTGAAAGAATATGGTTTGAAGTTTGATATCGCTTATACATCAGCCTTACAGCGTGCTCAAAAAACCGCTCAGCACATTTTAGAGCAAATGGGACAATCAGATTTAGAAGTGATAAAAAATCCCGCATTAAATGAACGTAATTATGGTGATCTTTCTGGTTTAAATAAAGATGAAGTACGCCAACAATGGGGGCAAGAGCGAGTGCAAATGTGGCGCCGCTCCTATACAATTGCACCCCCGAATGGAGAAAGCCTACGCGACACCGGTGCGCGCATCTGGCCTTATTATCTTTACCATATCCAGCCTCATATTTTGCGCTCCCAAACTGTTTTGATCGCAGCACATGGAAATTCTCTTCGTGCTCTTATTATGGCGCTTGAAGGTCTCTCCGGTGAGGAAATTATATCTCAAGAATTAGCGACCGGCATTCCTATTATTTACACATTTAATCCGGATTCAACAATTTTATCAAAGACAGTCCTCACACCTTAAACTTCTAAAATCATGATCTCTCTCAAAAGTTCAATGCTATCGTTTTAAGCTGAAAAAATAAATTCTATAATTTTATTGACAGAGTTGCTTCATGCGCTTAGATGAATTTTATAAGCCCAGATGGCGGAATTGGTAGACGCGCAGGTTTCAGGTACCTGTGCCGTAAGGCGTGGAGGTTCGAGTCCTCTTTTGGGCACCATTTTGTATCTTTAACACATTAAATATATAGATTTTTTCTTTAAAGAGCTATTTTAAGACCAACTTTTAGACCACCTTCTACGGTTTATACAACTTTAGCTAATTTGTTCCTTATTTTTCTTTGGAGTGAAGGATAAGATCTCTTTCTTTCTCCATCTCACTGCTCTCCCTAGCTTATATAGCTCTGGCCCCCTTGAAGCACCCAATTACGAATCGTGGTTGTGGATACACTAAAAAACTTTGCACACTCACGTGTTATTACATATCCATCTCCATCATCAAATATCATCTCATTACCTTTCTCTTTTTTATATTAATTAAATGGGCGGGGGTGCTGGGAGGAGAGAGCACCCCCATAGGTTTAAGCAGCTTTTGTCAAAATCTTTTGCATCTCTTGTTCTATTTCCCCTAAAAAGATTTCGACAGCTTTATTAATCTCTTCAATGTGTTTCTCATCGCGGTTGACGCATTTGATTTTCATTCTCAAACCAGTAGATTTGCCTACAAAGTTTGGATTATAGCTCATGAAATCACACCATTTGCGTCCAGTGCATGCCATTTGGAATTGCACCTGTGCGATATATTCAGGCTTGATTTCGTCATACATAAAGAAGCGCAAATGCGTGGTTGATTGTGGACATTTGACTTCGATTAAACCGTCCTCTCCAATCAACCCATCAGGACTTGCCCCCGCCATTTCCATTTTTGGGTGTGGGATAAACCCGCATCTTGTGACTTCTGCGTCATAAATGAATTCATATTCTCTTAAGGCATTCTCTTCATGTTCAATGCCCCATTGCATAGCAGGTGTTGTATAAGATTGGCTTATTTCCCCTATTAAGCGTTCTGTCATGAGTTTCGTTTTGTAGTCTTCATATTTGCTTGTAGGAAAACCTTTTGCTGTCTTACTGAGTACGTTGTAAACATTTTAAGCAGTGACTTTCCCTAGCCTTGCTTGAAACCATTCCGCTGTTCTTTGTTCCATCTCACACCGCCGTTCCCTGTTCGTGTGGCGTTGCTATATCGGTATCTTGTATAGTAGAATCTGTTTCTACCTTTTGCCTGTTTTGTTTATCTTTCAAAAGATGTAACACCGTTTGTGCTTATACTTCAGACATATCATCAAGCTTTTTAACGTTGTCTCTGCTATCCAGTCCCGCAGAATCGATCTGAAACCATGAAGTCTATAATCAAAACCTTTGTCTTTCATGAATTTAGGAAGTGCTACATCAGATATAGGCTTTCCAAAACTCTCAACAAATAAAAAACCATTTTTTTGCTTTTTCAATAACAGCAAGCGCTTCAGCTGTAAGCGGCACATGAAAATCAGAAGCCTTTCCAACAATTCTCTTCATATTTTCTTTTGGGATAATCCATATTGATCCATAAATCTCTAAATATGCCTGATTGGTATAAAAAAACGTCAAAATAAGAAGTTTTAAAGCTAGATGTGATACAAGCTCATCATTTTAAGATTGAAAAAACTTAGGCATTTCTTTCCATGGCATAGCTGGAATATTTTGGGTATTTTGAATAAACTTTTCTAATAAAGCTTTTGCTTTTAATTGCATATCCACATCTATACCAAGTGCCACCGCATGTTTTATAGCTATATTCAAGCGGGATAAAGCTTTACTTGCTGTTTCGTTTTTTGTCTTCCAAATGGGAAAAATGCATCCTTTTATATCAATTTACGTCAGTTCAATGATTGGCGTATCATCAAGTTTAGGAAAAACATGTAACTCAAGAGGTGTTAACCAGCTTGCTGCTTTTCCTTCATTTTTCAATTCGTTTTTTTTTGGCTTCAAAAGCACTAGAGGCAATTTCTCGTAAAGAAATACCCCCTGCCCGACGCAAATTTTCTTTTTGTTTTCGGCGAATCGGGTCAATTCTTTGATCTAAACGATCACGACAAGCTAAAGCTTTGAACAGTGCTTCTTTTAAAGATACATTGCGACAAGAGCCTAATCCCATTTCTCGTCGTCTTTTATTGAGGTCAAACCTAAAAACCCATCATCCTTGATCTGGTGTAGTTTTGATAAGCCATAAACCAGCTCTGTCAGCATATTTTCCTTTAGATAGATTTTTTACAGATAAGATAGACAGTCTATCACGTTCTTCGAACCACCTTTTAAAAACCACCTTTTGAATTGCACTTGGAGCACTTTCATCTGGTACCAAGATTATATATAAAAGGCAATTTAATAAATAAAATAAAATAAAAACAATTAGTTATTAAACAGAAAAAAGATAAACTGTGCTATCAGGTGATATTGTAGAGAGTTCTAAGGGAAGAAAAAATTGTTGCACAAACGTACACGCCGTCCGCACCACTCTATGTAAATTTTCTTTATTTTCTCATTACTTAGATAGTAAAAACTCTCTTTAAGTTTACTGTTTGCAACTCTATAACGGTATTATAAAGTGATAACTGTAATAAGAAGCAATCCTTCTTTGCCAACAAATGTTTCAACCACACCTCGTGAACTAAAAATTTTTTATTCTTAACAATTAAGAATCTGAGTAACTCTTCCTTACCTCCTCATTCTCACTCAAAGTCAAAGCCCCCTTTTTTTTCACCATAAAATAGTGTTTACAATGCATAAAATTAAAAAATAAAGGCCCTATCAAAGAAATAGGACCTCTTAAATTTAAGCTCCTTTATCCTACAAAATTAGAATTTGTAAGCTATTCCTGCGCGAAAATCATTCGTCTTATACTTAACTTCAATCTCGTCTTTAAATTTCCTTTTACCAAAATCTGAGTAACGATATTCCGCACGCACAACAAGATGGTCTGTCATTGCAAAATCAACACCACCACCGAGAGTATAACCAATCATCGTTTTTGTTACATCCGATGTCCTATTAAATGGCTCACCTCCCGTAATTACTGTCGACAAAATATCTTGAAACTGTCCATAAGCAACACCACCAGCAATATAAGGCATCACATGCCCCGCAGAAAACCCAACACGCACCCGTGTAGCACCTGTCCATTTTTGTTTTAACGTATGATTAAACGTTAAACTGTCTTTCTCTTCTTTATCCTCTGCAGAAGAGCGAGAAAAGTCTCTACCCTGTCTTCTGACAAGTTTTGCCTTTTTTCGACTTTTTCCTTCTGTACCTAATTCCTCAGTATCAGTACCCGATCCTTCAGTACCCGATCCTTCAGTGCCCGATCCACCAGTGTCAGGACCACCTGCACTCGTTTCATCAGCCTGAAATCTTGTTTTTGTATCCTTTTTTTCCGTTAAAAGCATATCCGTATCAATCCCCACAATAAAATTATTACCGAGATCAAAATTAACACCCGCATAAAAACCACCTATAAATCCAGAAAGCTCAGGCATATACTGCTTCTCGACAGGCACCCATGGTTTACTTTTACTCTCCTCATCGGGATAGAGAGGAATATCAACATCACGCGTTATTGCAGAAGTCTTACTTGAAAAGCCACCAACTTGCCCCCCGAAATAAAAACCTGCCCAAGAAAAAGGTGAAGAAGCAACAACTTCTGAGGCAACATGTAATGGCTCTTCGTGAGCCACCACATCTGCAGCCTGTACTATAGAAGGTGAAATCAAAGAAAAAACAGATGCTGTTATAAATTTTGTATTCATAAAATTATACCCCATTGCTAAATTTATATAATCAAAAATCACATTTAGAAAAACAAAGTTTTATAAAATCTTATGCTGTAAAATTGCATGTACTCCTTTATATTTACATTTAAATTTACACTATAATAATATATTATTACACCAAAATTTAATATTATCAAATAAATTTTAAAATATTAGAATAATGAATACTTTCAATAATAAATATTTAATAAAAATACATATTATATTTTTAAAAGGATGAAGTATAAAACATTTTGTATCAAAAATACCGCAAAAAAATCTAAAAATGATGTAATTATTTTTAGAGAATCGATGTTTATTGACAATATTATAAATACCTCAATATTCTTACATCCAAAATGCATACTGTAGATTCTACATAGTATAAAAAAGCATCTATTTTATACTAAAATCATACTTTTTTTTACCATTTTCTAAAGGATGAGATTATTAATACGACAATATCATTATCCTTCTAAAGCTTGTCCCCAAACAAAAATTCTCAATCATTTTATTTAAAAATTGCTCTTCCCCTACTGATTTCTATAATATCATCTGCCTTTATTGCAAAACGGTCTTTATTAGGAAAAGTTATAAAACATCCCTTCATACAAATTGTAATTGTTTGATGAGTATTTAAAGAAATTTTTGAAGGTATACTTCCTTCAACAACAATAAGAGATTGTATCTTTAAATCAGTATTCTTCACTGTTGCAGCAAAAGCTGTTATGGTAAAAATACTTAATAGAATAACTGTAATCAAAATATAAGTATATTTTAGCATTCTAAGATTCCTTCCTCAGCAAAACGCTTATATAGGCTAAATCGAAGAGCATTGGTTACATGAGAAGATGAGGTAATATTAGGCACATAAATAGCCAAATTAAAGGAAAAACTCTTACGATCAAATGCTGTAAAACTTACCTGTGGGATAGGATTTTTTAAAACGCCTTCTGTCGCAGAAGCAATCTCTAACAAAATTTCAGCAACATGCTCTGGAGCAACCTTAGATGATACAGTAACTGGTATATCAATTCGTCCTACTTTATTACGTCGTGTCCAATTACTAACGTTGTTATTAATAAGGCTTGAATTGGGAATAATAATCGTCTTACGCTGAATGGTCTCAAGTTCCGTTGCACGCACACTAATACGCTTAACAACCCCCCCTACTGATCCAGATTCTATATAGTCTCCTATTTTAAATGGTCTTCCAACTAAAATAATAAGTCCAGAGACAAAGTTTTGGACAATATTCTGTAAACCAAAACCTATACCAAGTGAAAGTCCTCCAGCAATAAGAGCGAAATTTCTAAGATCCAAACCTGCCATTGATAATCCGGTCAAAGCAGATACAACAACGCCTCCATAACTTATCACTGTTTTGATAGAATTACGTATACCAGAATCGAACTCTCCATGAACCAACACCACATTATCTAACCAACCAATAAATCGGCGAATAAGAAACCAGCAAACACAAAAAGAAATAATTCCTGTTACAAGAGAAATCAAAGAAAGACTAATATTTCCAATCTGAAAACCGGTCACCGATTGCCACAAAACTGCTTTTAAATCAGAATAGGAAAATCCAAACTGTACAGCAATTGGCATTGCACAAAATATAACAACAAATAAATTGAGAAAAACGCTCATAAAAACTCCCAATTGATTCATCGTTTTTTCTTCTAAATGAAACCTCTGCATCAAAAGATGACCAACCGTTGTTTTCATAAATTGGTCTTTAGTTCCAAGTGCTTGAGCGCTTTGTATTCCTAAATACATGAGAACTAAAAATGCTCCATCAATCATAATTTGCTGCGTAATAAAACGCGCAAGTCCAACATAACCTAAAAAATTCAATACAAAGAGCAGTAACCCCAAGCCAATAAGAGGAATGCGTATATAAAATGGCCAAAAGTATGGCTCTTTTTTTTCTTCTTGAACACGCCTACGTCTAAACCGCAAAGGTACAAATGATATTATAAATAGCAATATCGCTACAAGAAAAACAGCAATAAAACTTTTAGCAATTGTCAAAGATAGAGGCGCTGAAATGATTTGATAAATACTATCAAGAACAGCGTCAAATGCCAAAATACCCCCTAAAGACGTGAGTAAAATCACTAATTGATAAGCAGACGATGGTGCAATACTGAGAAGACGCACATGGGGCCTATTCGATGATAGAAGAACAACAGCTAATCGATTGATTAAAAATAATAAAATAATTTGACAACCTATCATATCAAAAACTGTTGTAAGTTTACCTGGATCTAAGTTAAAACTACGAAACAAAAACAACACAAGATAAACGCAAAGAATACATACAAGTGAAGGTAAGAGAACTGAAATAAAGGCGATCAATAAGCGTTGTAAATAAGATATTTCCTCATTAGATTTCATAAAGTGGCAATACACATGAACAAGAACTTTTTGAGAAAAATACGAAAGTCCCAAAGTAATAAAAAGTGGAATTAAAAAGCAAAGAAATAGTTGTAAAAACTTGAAGTAAAATATAAAATTCCACCAAGAATTTAACAACACAAGAAAATCTGATGAAGCCTCTTTTGTTTTTTGGACGAGATGTTTAACCATCGGAATCGAAAACTCAAGCCTATACGTAAGCGTGCGTTTAAAAAGCTCCCGAGATTGAGAAATAGAAAGTTCAGCTATTCTATTTGCCGCTAAGAAAATTGCTTCAAAACGAAGCATGATACTGTTAATTTTAGCTTTTTGCTCTATCAAATAGGAATATTCCTTCACTGAGCTTTTCAGTTTTTTCACGTCACGATGGAGCTCCATTAATTGATCAAGAAGTGTATTAATCTCATTAAGAGGAGGACGCAAAACAAATGCTGCCTCAATAGCACGTTCACTGATATCTTGTGCACGTAACCGTAATTCTTCTAAAGCACGCTCATCTTCTGGCTTTCTGTCAAAATCTCTTTTTAAAGTTTCAGTATTTTCTTCAAGAGTCTTAATAATCAACTGTTGTTGCAGAATAATTTCATCAACTGAATAAGAAGCTATCGTTTGTTCGACAATTGTATTTTGTGCCCCCTTATTACCCCATGCACCAGAATTAAATACAAAGATAATCCCCAAAAGAAGGAAAAGTATGTGGATGTTTTTTCTACAAAATGGATACATATCTACCTTATGAGCACAAAAGGGATTTTATTTTTCTCTTTTAAATATGGTATAAAGTAGATATTTTCAACTTTTATAGAATAATCTTATAAAAGCTTTCCCTTATCCTATAATACTGGTAATAAGATAAAAGAATGATAAATAAGCTGAACTCAATAAGATTAAAGAAGGCACTCTAGCATGTTTTTTTTGCACCTTTATTGCAAAAAAGAAGATTTTCTTCCTTTGACAACCTGGATTTTTCTATCCAGTTTAGGTGTATTCTTGACGAGCAACCTAGAAACGCGTGCTTATTTAATCAAGCCATCACACACCAATAATGTCATTAAAACGAATAGATTTGATTTACATCATAAGTGTGATCAGGTGAATGTTACCACAACTGAAAACAAAAAACTTGTAACACTCCATACAGAATCTATTTTTATGAGAACCTTTCAAAAAATCCTAACATTGGATTTCTTTTTAATAAAGATTCCAGCTGTTGACACACGATTTCGTAACGTTAAAACACAATATTTCTCAAATAAACGCGCTCCTCCCAATAAACACACTTAATTCTCTTCCTTGAATATAAAAACGATCATCTTATTTTGCTTGTGCTTTTAACTTTGAATAACTGTTAGATTGCCTATTTACGGAATATATCATGCGTACACCTGGTTGGTTAACTACCCTTTATTGTTTTATTCTTTTAAGCAGCATTTATGTTGCCTTACCCAATTTATTTTCACACGAACAAGTTAAAAACTCGAAATTCTTACCCGACACCCGTGTAGCACTTGGTCTCGACCTTCAAGGAGGCTCTTCTCTCCTGCTCGAGGTTGATAGCAAAACGTTAAAACGCGATCAGTTACATATAGTTTTAAGCAATGTGCGCAATGTATTGCGTGAAAAACAAATCCGCACCTCAAGTGTGCGTATTGTTGAAGATAGCGTTATTGCCCTTATTTCTGACCCATCGCAAACTGAAAAAGCACTCTCTGCTTTGAAAACATTAATAACCCCCATACACAGTAGCTTTGGCACAACAGAACATAACATCATGATCAGTGCTCAAAATGAAACTCTCCGCGTCACATTAACAGAAGCTAGTATAAAAGACCGTGTCAGCAATGCTATTGAACAAAGCTTAGAAATCATCCGTCGTCGTATAGATCAAGTTGGTGTTTCAGAACCAGCCATCCAAAAGGTCGGAAATGATCGTATTATGGTCCAATTGCCTGGACTACAAGATCCAAAACAACTGCGTGATCTTTTAGGAACAACCGCTAAGATGAGTTTTCATCTTGTTCCTTCTAATGTGGACCCCAATAATCCCCCTATAGGTGTTTCTATTCTCCCTGGATACACTGATGCAACACAACATTATGCAATTTATGATCAAATTGCTTTAGATGGAAATGTCCTGAAAGATGCCCGTGCAGGTTTTGACCCCCAAATACCAGGACGTTCCATTATTTCATTTACGCTAGATTCCGCTGGCGCAAAAATATTTGCCGATATAACACGACAAAATATTAACCGTCCTTTTGCCATTGTTCTGGATAATAAGGTTTTAACCGCTCCGACCATCAATAGTGTCATTCCCAATGGACAAGGTCAAATTACAGGAAACTTTGACCCCAAAGAAGCCTCAACTCTGGCTGCTCTGCTTCGTGCTGGTTCCCTCCCCGCACCACTCACAGTCATTGAAGAGAGAACCGTAGGTCCAAATCTTGGTGCTGATGCTATCCAAATGGGACTTTACACCGGCATAATTGGCTTTATTCTTGTTGCAATTTTTATTTTTCTTCTCTATCGTATTTGGGGATTAATTGCCAATATAGCACTAGCTCTGCACACAATTTTAACATTTGCTGCACTGAGTCTTTTGGGAGCTACGCTTACGCTGCCTGGTATTGCTGGTATTATTTTAGGCATCGGTATTGCCGTTGATGCTAATATCCTTATCAATGAACGTATCCGTGAAGAAAGTCGAAAAGGTGTGGGTGCTTTTGCAGCCCTAGATCGTGGATTTAAACATGCTTTTGCAACCATTGTTGATGCAAATGTTACAGCAATTATAGCGACCGTCTTACTATTTTGGTTCGGGACCGGTCCCGTTCGTGGTTTTGCCGTAACAATGTTGCTTGGTATTATCATCTCCATGTTTACAAATATCACCATTGTACGCATCATCATGATTTGGATCGTTCGTAAATGGAAAATTAAAAAATTGCATATTCACTCTGCTTTCAACATCATGCCACAAAACACAACTTTCCACTTTATGAAAGCACGTTTCATTGGTATTGGCGTCTCAATTGTTTTATCAATGGCTTCAGTTTTTCTCTTTTTTAAGCCTGGATTGAATTTTGGTATTGATTTCATTGGCGGAAGCCAAATGAGTATTACCACGAAAGGACCAGCAGATCTAGCAACTCTGCGTTCCAAGCTTTCTACTCTTAATATTGGTGAAGTTACCTTGCAAAATATTGATAACGAAAATACCGTATTAATTCGCATGCAGAAACAAAGCGGTGGCGAAGCACAACAAACCACCGCCATTGATAAGGTCAAAACAGCTGTACAAAATATCTATCCCGATACCACATTCGATCAAATAGAAGTTGTTGGTCCCAAAATTTCAGGTGAGCTTGCCACAGCTGCTTTTACTGCTGTTATTCTTGCGGCTATTGCCATGTCTCTCTATATATGGTTACGCTTCGAGTGGTTCTTTGCCATTGGAGCAATTATCACTCTCATTCTAGACACCACAAAAATGATTGGCTTTTTTGCTTTATTTCAATTTGATTTTAATTTAACGGCTATCGCCGCACTCTTAACAATTGTTGGATATTCTATAAATGATAAAGTTGTCGTCTATGATAGGATGCGCGAAAATATGCGTCTTTATAAAAAAATGCCGTTGCGCGAGCTGATTGATCTGTCAATTAATCAGGTTCTTGTACGTTGTTTTTTTACATCAGCCACAACAATTCTTGCGATGCTCCCCATGGCGATATGGGGTGGAAGTGCTGTTCATAATTTTGCATTACCCATGGTCTTTGGGATTATTATTGCAACATCATCCTCTATCTTTATTGCTGCTCCTATTTTACTCCTGCTAGGAAATTGGTGGCGTGAGCGAAATAATCGTGCAAATATCAAAGTGAAATAAAAATGCCCTTTAATGCGTATGGTACATCTCGCCTCTCTTCTCATAGAAATATAGTCGTTTTCATTCATTCGCTTTTTGATCAAGAATAGTAAATAATCCATGCTCCACGACACACCACTTATCACAACTATTGTTGCAGGCTTATGTTTAGCATTTCTCTTGGGAATGATTGCTAGCCGTTTACGTATTTCCCCCCTTGTAGGCTATTTGTTAGCTGGTGTTATTGTGGGACCCAATACAGGCGGATTTAAAATAGATTCCGTCATCATTAATCAACTTGCTGAAATTGGTATTATTTTGCTGATGTTTGGTGTTGGGCTCCACTTTTCATTAAAAGACCTTTTATCTGTCAAAGCTATTGCTGTCCCCGCTGCTATTGCACAAATGGCATTTTCTACTTTTCTAGGTTTGTGCCTTGGTCTGATTATGGGATGGGGCTTTAGTGGTAGTTTGATTTTCGGTCTTGCTTTATCCATAGCAAGTACCGTTATCCTGCTACGTGCTTTGCAAGAGCGTCATCTTATTGAAACAGAAAAAGGACGCATTGCCGTTGGATGGTTGATTATTGAGGATTTAGCAATGGTCCTTATACTTGTCCTCATCCCTTCCTTGGCAAGTGCCCTCAGCAATAGCAAAAAAGAAGCGTTGGATCCTCTTGTTCAATGGTTGGATTTAAGTATTTGGGGTATTTTTGGTCTCACCATCCTGAAGGTAATTGTATTTATTGCACTTATGCTCGTCATTGGGCGACGCGTTATCCCATGGCTTTTAAAAATGAGCGCACAATCGGGATCACGTGAATTATTTCGTCTTAGCGTCTTTGCTATTGCATTAGGAGTAGCTTTCGGAGCCGCTCATTTATTTGGAGTTTCTCTTTCTCTTGGTGCTTTTTTCGCTGGTATGGTCATGAGCGAATCAGAATTAAGCCACCGTGCCGCGGAAGAATCTTTACCACTGCGCGATGCTTTTTCTGTTCTCTTTTTTGTTTCTGTAGGCATGTTATTTGACCCCGAGAAACTCTTAACTCATTTTTTCCCTCTCTTAGCAACCTTATTCATTATCGTAATCGGAAAATCTGCTGTTGCCTTTTTCATCGTTAAAGCTTTTCGCTATTCTAATGCAACAGCTTTGACTATTTCTGCAAGCCTTGCCCAAATCGGAGAATTTTCCTTTATCCTTGCTGGTTTAAGTTTAAGCTTAGGACTTTTAAACAATGACGCTCATGATTTAATTCTTGGAGGAGCAATTTTTTCTATTTTGCTCAATCCTCTTGTTTTCATTGCCTGTAATAAAATTAAAAAACGTCTAGAAAAAAATTCTGCATCTTCACAAAATACCCAAACAATTATTGATATTGATCCACAAGATCCTGACCAAGATTTTTTACCGATGACCTTAAAAAACAACCATATCGTAATTATTGGCTATAGTCGTATCGGTAAGTGTGTTGCATTATCTTTAATAAATAGAGGTGAACCTATAGTGATCGTAGAAGAATCAAAACGCCTCTCTGATAAAGCGATTGCAGATGGCTTTGAGGCTATTTGCGGCAATATCATTCAACAAGAAATAATGAACGCAGCAAATATAAATAATGCACATAAAGTTGTTATTACAATGCGAAGTACCATTGAAGTAGGAGAATGTATCGTGAATATCCGTGATATGAAGAAAGATATCCAGATAATCACACATGCATTATCCGACACAGAAACAACATATCTCATTGATTTAGGTGCTGATGTTGTAGTAACAGATGATGAAGAAATTGCCAATGGCATTATAGAGTATATAACAGAACGAAGATCTGTAAGGAATATGCTCAATCATGAAAATTTACAGAAAACATAAAATGGATACAGAATCGTGAAAATAAAGCAATTTATATGGCCATTGATTGGTATCTTAGCAATGCTGGTATCTATTCGAATTCTTTACATGAAGCTCTCTGCCATTTCATTTGGGGATGTATTGGAGCGCTTGAGCAATTTAAATGCACAGCACTGGTTATTAGCCTGTTTATGTTCTCTCCTAGCTTATGCTGCTCTTGCTGGATATGATCGAATTGCCTTGCAACATCTAGGCCATAAAATTTCTTGGATTTTTATCGCTATATGTTCATTTACAACCTACGCTCTTTCACACAATATCGGTGCTTCAGTTTTTTCTGGTGCCGTTGTACGCTATCGCGCCTATAAAATGAAAGGATTAAACGGAACAGAAATCGCAATATTAGTAGGTTTTTGCTCTTTTACTTTTGTAATCGGCACAATCTTACTTTTGGGAATCGTTTTGGTGCTGCAACCCGAAATTATCACCCTCATTCATAAAGAACTTCCTGAATGGCTCGGAACAACGGCTGGAGCAATTTTACTCAGCTGTATAGCACTTTATACGTTTGGCAGCTGGCTTCAGTTAAAGCCCTTACGCTTGGGGAAGAAAATTCAACTTTCCTATCCACGACTGAAAATTGTTATTCAACAGCTTCTCATTAGCCCTCTAGAGCTTTTAGGAGCAGCAGGAATTATATATGCTGTTCTCCCACATAACGCAGATATTCATTTTATCTCTGTTCTTGGTGTTTTCCTAGCGTCTTTTACGATAACTCTTCTCTCTAATGCTCCAGCAGGAGGAGTAGGAGTTCTTGAAGCTCTTTTCATAACAGGCATGCCCAATATAAATCCAACCGATGTTATTGCAGCACTTATTGTCTTTAGAATGTTTTATTTGATTATACCGCTCATCCTTTCATTATTTGTGGTCGTCATTTTTGAGGCGCAACAATATTGGAAAAGAGCCCCCAAAACACCACCTGAATAAATAAAAGGCTATCAATGACTTCTTTTTTTATGTACCTATAAAAGAACAAAACACCATCGTGTTGCCAATTTACATATCTTTTTTAAGAAACCTCTTTCAACGCTCTTCTCCATTACACAACAATACCCATAAATGGTATAATAGTAAAGCTATTGTTGCACCATCATCTTTATACTTAATAAAAGAGCAAGCCTGCGCCATTATACTATTTTTCCAATGTTATGATAACTTTTAGCACTTAAGAACATTAATAAGAATTATTTTTATGCCTTTCTTCAATAGTCTTTATCCACACGTTAATCCCATTTATGATGCAAAAATGAATGATTTTAATTAATTCATTATAAGAGGGATTGAAACAAAAGAAGTTTATGATAGTAAAGTTTTTTTAAATAAAGAATAATCAATTCTTTATAAATCAATATATTATAATGAATCTGAGTGGCTTTCTTAATATTTATATTTTTAGAGGTTTAGCTAACGGAAAGACAGCATAGCGTAACCACACAGCTTAATATTTTAAAACTTTAAGCCTCATTAAAGTTTATTGTCTTCGTTTAACAGGTATTAGCTTTAAACAATTAAACTGATCTAATTTTATTACTTGTATGTCCAGCTAACTACTTTATTTTATCTTGATTTACCCTCTTGGAATACTGATGATTATTACAGAAGTTTTTTGTTTAAGCGGGAGAGTTATCAAAAAATATCCATGCTGCTGACACAACTAAAGTGTAAAGTTTCTTCTGTCTTTAAACAATATGCTAAAAATCCAAAAAAATTTAATCAATTTATATTAAAAGCAGTGAAAACTGTTGATTTTTATACCCCTTTAAATAACACAATTGTCGGTAAGAGGCTTCTCCTTACCAATTGCAACTTAAAAAAAGAAACAATACGCATTAAAAGATCTTTAAATGTCCTTTGGAAGTTCTTTGAGTCCCCTAAAAAGTACAAACACCGATGACTAAGCTATATCAACAATCTTCACTTTTAAACAAACAGATATGGGGAAATCCTACTGCCCAATTTTATTTAGCAACTCGTACCTTAAAAAAAATTACGCAATCAATAAGTTATTTACGGTATAAAATAAAATGGTGGGTGATGAGGGGATCGAACCCACGACCCGCTGATTAAGAGTCAGCTGCTCTACCGACTGAGCTAATCACCCATAAGCTTCTCAAAAGACGAGAATGAGCGTTTCTATAACGCTCCTAAGGATAGATGTCCAGATATTTTGTTGTTTGTTATATAAACTCATTGTCTGTAAGGTTAAAAATATGATATTCACCACTTGATCTTATATAAAAATAAACCCATTATAAGAAGCTTTATAAATAAATGTTCTGATTGTTATACAGAACCTATAGTTAGAGGATTATCGAGCATAATGCCCGAGCAAAAATTAGAGGAACCTTCTTGTGGTTGTAAGCGGGATGGGGCATCATTTTGTTTTATCAACAATCACATGCATTCAAGCAATATTGTGCTGTTTTTTTCTTT
Source organism: Bartonella sp. CM86QHHN (assembly GCF_042194695.1). NCBI lineage: Bacteria > Pseudomonadati > Pseudomonadota > Alphaproteobacteria > Hyphomicrobiales > Bartonellaceae > Bartonella > Bartonella sp. CM86QHHN. The sequence goes on along the minus strand of NZ_JBHIND010000100.1, from coordinate 65,634 downwards.
GAATATAAGTTTTTTACATTCAATGTTCATGATCCAATATACGAATAAAAGACTATGAATTTTTTTTGTCAATCGCGCGCTTTTAAGCTTCTAAAAGGTAAGGAATGATGGAATGGATCACTGATCCCCATGCGTGGTTTGGTTTGATCACGCTGGTTTTTCTCGAAATTGTTTTAGGAATAGATAACCTTATCTTTATTGCAATTTTAGCTGAAAAATTGCCACTGCATTTGCGTGACCGCGCACGCTTTATAGGTCTTACTTTAGCATTAATTATGCGGCTTTTCCTTCTTACCGTTATTGGATGGGTTATGAGACTCGATAGGGTCATTCTTTCACTTTCATCTTTTGTATTTAGTTGGCATAGCTTTATTTTAATCGGTGGTGGAGCCTTTTTGCTCGCAAAGGGAACGCTAGAATTACATGAAAGGTTAGAAGGAGTATCACATGAAAGAAAAACAGGCGTTGGTTATGCTGTTTTTTGGCAAGTAATCGTCCAAGTCGTGGTGCTGGATGCCGTTTTTTCACTAGACAGTATTATTACCGCAACAGGTATGATTGCAAAAGAGCAGGCAGCAGTTATGTATATCGCAGTCATAGCTGCTATGGGAGTAATGATGTGCGGATCTGGTGCTCTTATGCGTTTTATTAATCGTCATCCCACTATTGTAATCCTTTGTCTTGGTTTTTTGATGATGATTGGTTTTACTCTCATTGTTGAAGGATTTGGTTTTCATATTCCAAAAGGGTATTTGTATGCTGCTATTGGTTTTTCTGTTCTCATCGAAGCTTTTAATCAAATTGGACGTCGTAACCGTGAAAAAATGATTAAAACGAATGATCTACGCAGTAGAACAGCTGATGCTGTTTTGAGGCTCTTAGGAGGAGGAAGCAAAGATAGTCACCTTGCTGAGACTGTAGATGTTATTGCTGAACAGGCCGCAGCTTCTGAGTTGTTTAGACCAGAAGAAAAGGAGATGATTCGTGGTGTTCTCGATTTAGCTGATCGCCCTGTTCGCTCTATCATGTCGCCGCGTAATGAGATTGAGTGGTTAGATTTAAATGCTGATGAAAATGAAATGCGTGAAGAATTACAAAAGGTTAAACATAGCCGCTTAATTCTTGCGCGTGAAAAAGTGGATGAATTTGTTGGCGTTGCGTTGACAAAAGATCTTCTTTTGAATTTGGCTGAGGGGAAAAAGATTAATTGGAAAAAAGCTATGCGAGAACCCCTCGTTGTTCATGAAAATACAAGTGTTTTACGATTGATGGAGCAATTACGTCATTCTTCGATTCAGCTTGCAATTATTGTTGATGAGCATGGATCTTTTGAAGGAATTGCAACACCAACCGATATTCTTGAAGCTATTGCAGGAGACTTTCCTGATGACGATGAAGAACTCATGATCGCAGAACAACTTGAAAATGGCAGTCTTCTTGTTGAGGGATATGCTGATATCCGCCGTTTAAGTGGTTATCTTGGGCGTAACCTTGTGGATGAAGCAGATCGTTATACGACTCTGGCAGGCTTTATGCTTTGGCAGTTTGGTCATTTACCAAATGAGGGAGAAAGCTTTGAAACTGATGGTTTACACTTTAAAGTGATTGAAATGGAACGCAGAAACATATCTAAAATCCTTATTTCTCCACTTGTATCACCAGAAAAAAGCTAGTTCTTTTTACAAGCAAAATGAATAAAAAGATTTTTTTATGATTAAAAATTGAAAAGAATAAGCAGTTGATAACTCAATTGCATTTCATTATTTTTATATTTTTTTAAGCGTAAAATAATGACATACAAAAGTTATATTATCAATGAACTTTCCATTATAAAAAATTTTCATTGATGATTGACGAAAAGCTGGGAGAGAGAAAATGGTGCAAAATTATTTGTCAATGGTCATTAATCTCAAAACAATGAATATATACAATATATTGATTTATAATAATTATTTATTACAATATTACCTTCACATCAAGAAAGCCTCTTTCAAACATCAGATTTCCGCCAATGGATAAAACTCCACCATTGTTGAGTTCACTCAACTGATGATGGCATCTTTAAACCAGACTCTGGCTCCTATAATCTTTTTAGATCTTCTTGATATTTCTTAAGGAGCTATTCCTTAGCTTTTGTTTCGATAAATTTAGCTATTTTTTTCCTTGCAAGAATGAAACTCCACCTCTCTGGAAAGGCCCTTATTAAGAACTTTGTTTTTCTTCTAGATAGCTCATATTTTTGCTACTTTTTAATTAAAGCGTAGCTGAGCTGCTTAGATTTCACCACTTCTTTGACTAAAGCCAATGCACGTTCAGATGAATCTGTTGGGTATTTTCATCAAAGCCTAAATGATCCTCTGCACTGAAACTTTGATAATAAGATTGTAAGGTTGCAACATCACCCAATAAAGACAGTGCACCAATATGAAGTAAGCTATAATCTGCATCATATACCTTGATAACCTTTATGTGCCTCCAACTTCATTCTTTCGCCAAGATGGTGCTCCATATCTGGAATAAAAGCATTTATGAAGATCAATTCTTTCTATCGCCTATTTCAAGACATAATCAAGCTTAATTCCAACCAATCTGCATATATTCCTTCTTCACAAACTCTCAACCCCTTTTTATAAAAATCAAGTTGTAGATCTTGTAAGTGCTGAGAATTGATAGGGATCAATTGCAGATAAAATACCAGTACTAATCGAAACTCCAACATCAAATTACGGATAACCTTTGATAATTGCGTCATTATAAAGAATTTGTACTTCACAATCTGGTAGTTGATAACGTGCTGAATAATTATCTACCTCTTTAATTTTTTCAACAGACCAATCAAGATTTTGAAGAGCACTGTTGCACTCTCCATGATTAAAAAATTCTTTGCTCTAGCTCAAAAGAGATTTTATCCATATCAAAAGTCAAAAGCGAAGCAGATTTTTGCAAACAAAAGTGATAACGCCGTGTAAGAGAAGAATCTTATCAATAAGGCCTTTGGTGATTTCTTTTGTAACGTCTAAACGAGATGGAATCTTATTCATAAAAAAATATAATAAAGTCAATAGTTTGTGTGAAATTATTTTATATGAATCCCATTTAAAATCTACACTTTTATACGTGATTTAATTAACCATTTTTCATAAACAATTACCATGTATGGATAGACCATAAAACGCATGTAAACATTCAAATGAAGTGAACGCAGCTATCATTCATAACAGTTCATAAATTTTATGATACGTTTTTATCACACACAAATCGCATTATTAAAAACGTAATCGTTTGAAATTATCGATAACATAAATTGCATGCGTTTAAAAAATGGTATGGGGTTTACTCTTTTTTTGAGCTAAACCTTAAAAGAAATAATCATTTGAAACTATCATAGAATAGGTTTTAATTCATTAAGGGCACATAAAAGGATTTAAAGACAAGTCGATTTTAAAGCGCCGCTTACTAAAAAGTTAGTCAATAATAAGCAGACATTATATAGATACTATCATCACAACAGGTAATGAAATTGATAATGTTATGTCGTAGAAATCAAAAGATTTTTAATGATATAACGCAGGCAAACAAGCAAAAAACGTTTTAAAAGTTATAGTTTAAAAATACGAAACCAAATGAAATCCCCTCAAATTTGAGGATACTTATTAAGACAAAGATAAGTAGATAAATTTCAAAAGGATTGCAATCATATTACAAAGGCATGGTGTTTTACTCAATTTTGAGTCAAAAGCGACAATGTTTAAAGAATGCTCTATTCTAAAGTTAACGAACTCGAATTTGAGCTGGTTAATTTTGCCAGCCCAAATATAGAGCGGCTTATTTGAAAAGAAGTTATGTTTAAATGCAAAGTGAAAATACGCTTATGAGAACCTCACTAAATGAACGTTTAAACGTTTAGAGACATAAAATGATATCTCTATAAATACGTTTGAAACCTAGATTTATAACAGTTTAAAAGCCTTAGATTTTATAAAAAGCGGTTGTTTATTGTCTTATGAAAAGCTGCTTTTAAAAACCAATGTTCGTAAATGTAAACAACGGGTTTTGTTACAAATATTTACTTAATACGCATTTTCTCTTGATTGTCTTGATATGAACCTACCAAGCGTTGAGACATTTTGATAATGTACTTTGTGTCAAATGACCACTTCAAAAATGCGAGCGTTATTCTTAATACGCTTTATAGCCATACATAAAGTGTTTATAGGTTCTGTAATTCAAATGAGTGATTAAAGATCATATCTGTCATTTACGTTCCTTTTGATCAGTTTTAATCAATAGAATAGAGCGTTTGCAATATGATACGTTTTGTATACATACATTCATTATTGACTTCTTTTGTATGATCTGTAGTACCTCTATTTAAAAGCAGCGTCATATCAATTGGCACAGCTTTCTTTTATGATGCGTTTATAACCATCAAAGAAGCACCCTCCACGTCTGTCATTTATTCTGTTTATCAATCTTGATAACATCATCACTTTCATAAACCTCTCAATTTATGGGAACCGAATATAAATCGCTATGTCTTTTTATTCTTGCATTGCCATATACATTACTTCTAATCACGATATAATCAGGAGATCTTGGCATAGCCATAAACAGAGCCGTAGACCTTAGTATGACACCCCACGCTAGCATTGCCGTAAACCTTGCCTAACAACCGCATGATCATAAACCGCGGCATTGCTATGAATACGTGCACTACCGGATAATTTTGCATTCCCATAAACCCGCGCTTAATGATAAACTCAAACGTTATAAGAAAGATGAGCATTGTCATAAACATGAACACCAAAATACACATGGGTTTTATCACATATAAGGGTATTGCCATACACATAGCCACCAATGGCAGCATTGCCATAGCCCCTTATATTTTCATAAACACAACCAGATTTTACAACACAGACATTATCAGCAACCCAGCAATTACCATCATGAGAGAGATTGCTTTCATTTTCAATAAAAGCCATCCAGATCGCTTTTTTTACATCACCAAAATCGTTTAAAGCACGAATGCGATAATATATATATACATGACCAGTCACGAAATCCATTTGATCGATCTATTCATATTTTGGATGGTTTTTTCTGATTAACAGGAGCGGTTTCATTTGCAATGAAAGAAATAACGGAGGTGTTTTTTGATATAGTTATCATAATTAAACCTGTATGTTTTTAAAAGTTTTGAACAGACATTAAGCCAGCTCCAAACCAAATGTTTGTTGCATCAAGCGCTCTGTTCAAACTAATAATAACATATTCATTACCTAGTAGTAGAATACCAACTCCTACACCTGCATAAAGCGAAGCAATAATCCGCCCATATGGCTATGCTGTATGACTATAATAGAACCCAAAACCATCATTGCTACACTCGCAACACCAGCAGCAAAACGGATCAAAAGGACTAAGTGTTAACGCCATGAAAATAATTAAGTGCACTCATCACTATAGCTGCACAAGATAGTATGCGAGGAGCAAGAAATATAATCCCAATTACTGCCAAACGTAAAGAACATACTCCCAACTAAATAACCACCATAATTAGTGTTCGGTATATAAGAAAGTTGATTAAAGCTAAACAATCCTTCATCCAACATAACTGGCAGTATTGGTGTATAGAGAAATCACCAGATACCCATATCAAAACCATATCGAATACAGCATTTTGAAACAATTCAAATCTTGACGGTTGTTTTTCCCCCCTTATTATTCCTTTAACTGGTGATATTCCTCATCTGCGTTCCATATCACCATAACAGCCTTTAACTCCAAAAATAGAATAAAAGCAAATTTAGCTATCTATTTTAATGCTCAAAACAATATATTTAGCGATCTACTATCAACATCGCCAGATCAGTTGTACAATAACATATTGAATTAAATGTACTTTTTAAATGTTTATAGTTAAATTGAAAGCATATTTAGATAACCTTGCTTTTTTATCTCGATATTCAAAATGACTAACCGAAAAATTATATACGCAGCCGTAAATTTTACTTCTCTTAAAATCATTTGCTTATTCGCTGCAAAACTTAATAAACAACTCAAATAACCATTTTCATAAAAGAGGAAATTGGCTTCTTTTTAGGTAATCTTGTTATTTAGGATGATATGAAGTTGAAGAATTTGGTGCACCCGACAGAATTCGAATCTGTGACCTCTGCCTTCGGAGGGCAGCGCTCTATCCAGCTGAGCTACGGGTGCTTCACACTGATTATTAAAATCAGTTATGGTCTTTTAACTAATCATACTCTTAGCTTCAATGCTAAATTATCATTCTAATAAAAAAATTACTCGTTTGTAATTTATCTAACGACGCATTCCTTTTACTGTTTAATGATACTTTACCTTGAAATAACTTCTCTTTATTCAATGCTCTTTTTATTATAAAAAGAGCTTTTATTACAACTTCAAAACTCTCAAAAATAAGTTACAACATAAATTATAAGTATCAGGATAATTTTTAAATGGCTACATTACCAAGTCGCTTTCATTTTATTTCCGCAGAAACTGAGGAGGCTATCAAAGCTACCCATAAATTAATTTCCGTTTATGGTCATTCTTCTCTGGAAGAAACTGATATTGTTGTTGCAATCGGTGGTGATGGGACAATGTTACAAACCGTACGAGATGTCATGAACACAGGCAAACCTATTTATGGTATGAATCAAGGTTCTGTAGGATTTCTTATGAATGAATTTCATGAAAAAAAATTGCCCAATCGTATTGCTGCCGCACATAAAAAAGAAATCCATCCCCTGCGCATGATTGCAAAATCTGAATGTCAAGATTCTATCGAGGCGCTTGCAATTAATGAAGTATCCCTCTTTCGGCAATCTTATCAAGCGGCAAAAATTCGCATCACCATTGATAACAACGTACGCATGGAACAATTAAGTTGTGATGGTGTCCTCGTCGCTACACCAGCTGGATCAACCGCCTATAATTTATCAGCACAAGGACCTATCTTACCTCTTATGGCTCCCCTTATGGCCCTCACTCCCGTTAGCCCTTTTCGCCCTCGGCGTTGGCATGGAGCTTTGCTTCCCGATACAGTAACAGTGCGCTTTGATATGCTTGAACCTGACAAACGCCCTGTAAACGCTGCTGCAGATAATATTGAAGTTAAATCTGTCCATTCAGTTACTATTTCAATGGCAACAGAAGTAACAGCTTCAATCCTTTTTGACTCAAATCATTCATGGGATGAGCGCATTTTATCAGAACAATTTCGCTATTAATGATTGTATTATGCGTTTTATATGTATATGATTGTTATAGTTAGTTTTTTTGTGAAAACATCTTAACACTTTTAAAGAGTGTAGAATATTGGTTATAATCATCATTAGATAGCGCAGTTAAAATCACAGAGCAGTTGATAAAAAAATGATACCATCTTTAAACAGTTTTGATGATTTAGGTCTTTCCGCAAAGGTTATTAATGCGGTGAAATCAGCGGGGTATACAGCTCCGACACCTATTCAAAGTGAAACAATTCCGCATGTCCTTCAAAGAAAAGACGTTTTAGGAATCGCCCAAACGGGAACAGGTAAAACCGCCTCTTTCGTATTGCCTATGCTCACTCTCCTTGAAAAAGGTCGTGCAAGAGCACGAATGCCCCGTACGCTTATCTTAGAACCAACAAGAGAAATTGCAGCTCAAGTTGAAGAAAATTTCGATAAATACGGCATAAATCATCGTTTAAATGTTGCTCTTTTGATTGGTGGCGTTTCTTTTGAACTCCAAGATCGCAAACTTGAACGGGGAGCTGATGTTCTTATAGCAACACCAGGGCGCCTTCTTGATCATTGCGAGCGCGGTAAACTGCTCCTGATGGGCGTTGAAATCCTTGTGATTGATGAAGCTGATCGCATGTTGGATATGGGCTTTATTCCTGATATTGAACGCATCTGTAAACTAACCCCTTTTACGCGTCAAACTTTGTTCTTTTCTGCAACAATGGCGCCAGAAATTACAAAGCTAACGAAACAATTTTTACATTCTCCTGTATCTGTTGAAGTTACAAAAGCTTCCTCAACAGCTACCACAATTACACAACGGCTTGTCAAATCTGGAAATAAATCATGGGATAAAAGAGCGGTTTTACGAGAGCTTATCCAAAATGAAGGTGCAGAGCTTCAAAATGCAATCATTTTCTGTAATCGAAAGAGAGATATCTCTGAACTTTTTAGATCGCTTATCAAACATAACTTTAATGTAGGGGCACTTCATGGAGATATGGACCAATATTCGCGCATGAACACCCTAGCTGATTTTAAAAATAATAAACTTACACTTCTTGTTGCTTCTGATGTTGCTGCCCGTGGACTCGATATTCCAGCTGTAAGTCATGTATTTAACTATGATGTTCCTACACATGCTGAAGACTATATCCATCGAATTGGTCGTACAGGGCGTGCAAATCGTAGCGGAAAAGCCTTTACAATCGTTACAAAAGCTGATCAAAAATATATCAATGCCATCGAGGAAATGAGTAATGAAAAAATTGAATGGCTCAATGGAGATCTCTCAACTTTAATAGCCGATGATCAAACAGAAGATATTGTTGTAAAGAAAAAATCTTCAAAACCATCAAAGAAAACTGCTCCAAAAGAGCCTGTTGTTCACACTAAAAAATCTATAGAAGAGAATAAAACAGAATATATCAAAAATGCAAATAATAAGGAGAAGCCATCTGAGCAACAACGCTCACGAAAAAATAAGAATTACACACCTATTGGATTTGGTGATGATATTCCTGCTTTCATGCTTATAAAAACGTGTAAATAAACCCGTTCTCTACTCTCTTTTAGAGTGAAATGAACGAAATACTTTTAAAAAATCCGCTCTTATTTCCTAGAGAGCCTTTCCGTTACCTTTTCACGCCCTAAAAGCTGCAAAATTTTTCCCATTTCAGGTCCATGATCCATGCCCGTAAGTGCCTGACGTAATGGCATAAATAAAGCTTTTCCTTTTCGACCTGTTTTTTCTTTTAATGCTGTTGTCCAAATTTTCCAACTTTCCTCATTCAAAGCACCTTCAGGTAAGAAATCGAGTGATTGGTGCACAAAAGCACGATCCTCTAGTGCTACTGTATCAAAATTCTGTTCATCATGAATGATTTTCCACCAAAAAACAGCATCATTGACTTTATTAATATTGCTTCTTATCGCGTTCCAGAAATATTCCGCCTTATCTCCCTCAATAGAAAGTTTTTTAAGGCGCATTTTTACTTCCTCATAGGTTAACTCATGGACAAGATGACTATTCAAAGCAAGAAGATCAGCAATATCAAATTTTGCAACGGATCTTGACGTATCTTGGAGATTAAAATGCTCTAAAAGCGCAGCTTGATTGGGATAGGGATGCACATTTTGCGATGTCCCAATCAAAACGGCAAGGCATTGAACAGCTATAGATTCAAATCCTTCTTCCCGTAGAGAACGAATAGAAAGATCATTATTACGTTTTGAAAATCCTTTTCCTAAAACTGTCGCCAATAAATTGGTATGAGCAAAAACCGGTAATTCTGCATTAAGAGCTTTAAAAAGAGCAATTTGAGCGCCTGTATTTGTAATATGATCATCCCCACGAATAATATGCGTAATAGCCATATCTACATCATCAACAATAGACGGCAATGTATAAAGATAGGTTCCATCTTCACGAATAAGAACAGGATCTGAAAGAGAAGCTAAATCAATCGTCTGCTTTCCCTTTATTGCATCATTCCAGCAAACTTCTGTTCGCTTTGTGTGTAAAGGATCACTTTCAAAATTAGGAAGAAGAAAACGCCAATGGGGTTTACGACCTTGTGATTCAAAGTTTTTTCTCTCTTCTGTTGTCAACTTCAATGCTGCACGGTCATAAACAGGAGGCAATTTGCGTGAAAGCTGGATTTTACGACGCCGCTCTAATTCCTCTGTTGTCTCATAACAAGGATAAAGAAGGCCACGTTGTTTGAGAATTTCTGCCACTTCATCATATCGATTAAATCGCTTGGATTGGTAATAAATTGCATCTGGTTGAATACCAAGCCATTCAAGGTCAACAGCAATAGCATCGATATATTCTTGTTTAGAACGTTCAATATCTGTATCATCATAGCGTAAAATAAATTCTCCCTTATACGCTTGCGCATAAAGCCAGTTGAAAAGCGCAATACGGATATTGCCAATATGAATATAACCTGTTGGAGAGGGAGCAAAACGAACTTTAACCATAAAATAATACTCAATTTTTATCGCGAAAATGATTGACTATAGGATAGCGACGATCGCGTCCGAAATTTTTGTAACTGATTTTTACACCAGGCGCAGATTGACGCCTTTTATATTCGGCACCATAAAGAAGCTGTTCAACTTTCGCAACAGTTTCTCGTGAATGTCCACGTTTAACAATATCACAAATACTCATGTCATTTTCTACAAGATATTGTAATATATCATCTAAAATAGGATAAGGCGGAAGAGAATCTTCATCTTTTTGATTTTCCCGCAGCTCTGCAGAGGGTGCTTTTTCTATAATATTGGATGGAATGATCATTCCTTCTGGTCCTCTCAAATTGTGCAAGTGATTTTTATTGCGCCACTCCGCTAATGCATAAACCTGCATTTTATAAATATCTTTAAGAGGATTAAACCCGCCATTCATATCCCCATACAGTGTTGCATATCCCACAGCCATTTCTGACTTATTGCCTGTCGTTACCACCATTGAGCCGAATTTATTTGAAAGCGCCATTAAAAGTGTACCGCGTATACGACTTTGAAGATTTTCCTCTGTGACGTCAGAGGGTAACCCTGAAAAAACAGGTGCCATTGTCTTTAAAAAAGCCTCAACAGGTTGTGCAATCGGTATGATTTCATAACGACATCCCAAAAGATCAGCACATTCTTTGGCATCTTTTAATGATTCTTGCGAAGTATAATGATAGGGCATCATAATGGTGCGAACCCTCTCAGCACCAAGAGCATCCACCGCCATTGCCGTACACAGGGCTGAATCAATTCCTCCTGAAAGACCAAGAATAACATCCTTAAAGCCGTTTTTATTAACGTAATCTTTCAACCCCAAAACACAAGCTTGATAATCAGCCGCTAATCCATTGAGAAGTCTTTCATTAGGACCTGAAATACAGTGCCATCCCGTCGTTGTTTTTTGCCAATGGCTTAAAGCAATATGGCTATCAAAGTGTTTCATTTGAAATATCTTTTTGCCTTGTCCATTCAAGGCAAAAGACCCACCATCAAAAACGAGCTCATCTTGACCACCTACTTGATTAGCGTAGATAATTGGCACTCCAGATTGTAGAGCCTGTGTATGAACAACGTCTATACGTTTTAATGTTTTATTACGATAATAAGGAGATCCGTTAAGGACAAGAATAATTTCCGCTCCTTTATCTTTAAGCTCTGTACTAAGAGAGGAATCATTCCAAAGATCCTCACAAATGACTATTCCTAATTTAATTCCATGATAGACAATAGGCTGAGGACGTGGACCTGAAGAAAATAAACGCTTTTCATCAAATTCAGCATAATTAGGTAAATCAAACTTCAAACATTCGGCAATGACTCTCCCTTCATCAAGAACCATGACAGCGTTGTAAATATTACCATTGCGCCTTAATGGAAGACCAATGACAATTCCTGGTCCGCCTACGGTTATCTTTGCTAATTTCTCAACAGTCTCTTCACATGTTTTTGTAAAAGCAGGTTTTAGAACAAGATCTTCCGGCGGATAAGCACTTATAAAAAGTTCCGTGAATAAAACAAGATCAGCCCCCTCTTCTTTGGCCTTTTGATGCGCCATGACAGCTAAAGAAAAATTCCCCTCAATATCACCGACAATAGGATTTAATTGGGCAATTGATACCCGAAAATCATTTTTCATAAGCCTTTGTATCATTTCATCAGTTTAGCAACCACAACTTTATTCTTCATCATCGGAAACATCATTTTTTAAAATTCTTTTCTGCCATAATGACCTAAAAATATTAGGCAAATTTTTGCCTACCCCCCAGCAGCAATTGCTAACGATTCAGTCACGCGATTTTTTTTAAGGAGTTCAGCAACAAGAAAAGCCAATTCTAACGCTTGATCTGCATTTAACCGTGGATCACATTGCGTATGATAACGATCAGATAAATCGTCCACAGAAATGGCGTGCGCCCCTCCTGTACATTCAGTAACATCACGACCTGTCATCTCAATATGAATGCCTCCTGGATAAGTTCCCTCTCCACGATGCACTGCAAAAAAATTCTCTACTTCTTTTAACACATAATCAAAAGGACGCGTCTTATAACCATTGGCAGTAATTGTATTGCCATGCATTGGATCACATGACCATATAACCGCACGCTTCTCGCGTTCAACAGCACGGATGAGTTTAGGCAGATAACTTTCAACTTTATCATAACCAAAGCGCGTAATGAGAGTAAGCCGCCCCAACTCGTTTTCAGGATTTAAAATATCAATTAATTTTAAAAGCTCATCAGGCTCAATGGAAGGACCACATTTTAATCCTATAGGATTCTTAATGCCGCGACAATATTCAACGTGAGCATGGTCAATCTGACGCGTACGGTCACCAATCCATAACATATGACCAGATGTTGCATACCAATTTCCTGAAGTTGAATCAATCCGAGTCAAAGCCTCTTCATAACCAAGCAACAGTGCTTCATGACTGGTATAAAAAGATGTTTCACGCAATGAAGAATGTGTTTTGGATGTAATCCCTATAGAACGCATAAAATCAATTGCTTCAGAAATACGCTCTGCCAATAATTCATAACGTTCTCCCTGCGGACTGTTAGAAACAAAACTCAACATCCATGTGTGAACATTTTCTAAATTAGCATAGCCACCTTGTGAAAAAGCACGCAATAGATTAAGTGTTGCCGCAGATTGGCGATAAGCCATAGACATCCGTTGCGGATCTGGAATACGAGAACCGGCTTCAAATTCAATGCCATTAATAATATCCCCACGATAAGCAGGAAATTCAACTCCCTCTTTTCTTTCAATATCAAAAGAGCGAGGCTTTGCAAATTGACCAGCAATACGACCAATTTTAACAACCGGTTTAGAACTACCAAAGGTCAAAACAATCGCCATTTGCAAAAATACACGAAAAAAATCACGAATATTATCAGCTTCATGTTCTGCAAAGCTTTCGGCACAATCACCACCTTGCAATAAAAAAGCTTGGCCTTTCGCAACGGCTGCTAATTCATTTTTTAAATCACGTGCTTCACCGGCAAAAACTAAAGGAGGATACCTTCTCAGTTTTCGCTCAACATCTTCTAACATAGACTTATCCGGATAAGTCGGAACTTGTTTAATTGGCCTTGTTCTCCAAGTGTCAGGCGCCCATTCTTTTATCATTACACTCTCTCTAAAGATTAATCTTACAGATTAGCATATCAAAAGCTTTTTACCGCAATATATGCTGTTTAACTTTCTATTTTCTTCCCATTTTCATATATATAACTTGGTTTATACATCGTTACCAATTCTTCTGCCATCGTTGGATGCACTGCCATCGTCTCATCAAAGATATCCTTCGTCAGCTTACCCTTGAGAGATATCCCTATAAGCTGAGCCATCTCACCAGCATTTTCCCCTAAAATATGAGCGCCCACAACAATACGGCTTTCACCATCAACAATGAGTTTCATAAGCATTTTCTCTGAACTACCAGAAAGAACATTACGCATAGGACGAAAAACTGTACGATAAATTTCAAGACGCTTATAACGCTTTACCGCCTCCTCTTCTGAAAGACCAACCGTTCCAATCTCTGGCTGTGAAAAAACTGCTGTTGTAATTAAATCATAATCAGGTGTTGTTGGAATATTTTCAAATGCTGTCTTAACAAAACACATTGCATCATGAATCGCAACGGGTGTTAATTGAATATGACCTGTTACATCACCAACAGCCCAAATATGGGGGATATTTGTTGTCATTTTCTCATCAACAACAACTGCACCAAATTCATTCACCTTAACACCTGCCCGCTCAAGTCTTAAACCCGTTGTATTTGGTACACGCCCCGTAGCCAACATAATCTGATCGGCTCTGATTATTTTCCCATTTGATAAAACAACTTCATAACAATTTTCTGCAGCCTGCACTTTAGAAATTGTTATGCCATAAAGAATAGAAATCCCTTTTTCAATCATTGCATCGCTGAGCAATTGCCGCAAATCATGATCAAAATTACGAAGGATTAAATCACCACGATGAAGGAGTGTTGTTTTTACACCTAATTCATGAAAAATATTAGCAAATTCAACACCAATATACCCTCCACCAACAATCACTATTGATTTTGGGAGTTGATTAAGGTCAAAAATCTCATTAGAAGTAAGGCAAAATTCACCGCCTTCTATGGACGTATTTGGTGCAAGTTTTGCCCCTGTTGCAATCAAAATTTTTTCTGCACTTACCCGCTCACCCGTGGCAGAAAGCTCTAATGTGTGATCATCTATAAAAGTAGCACGACTTTCATAAATATGCACATTGTTATTTTCTAATCCCTTACGATACAACCCTTCTAACCTTGATATTTCTTTATTTTTAGCTGCAACCAACTTTTCCCAGCTAAAAATTGGATCCGCATATTCCCACCCAAAACCAACACTTTTCTTAAATTCTTTTACATATTGTGATGCATAAACATAAAGTTTTTTGGGAACGCAACCACGAATAACACAAGTGCCCCCTATACGATATTCCTCTGCTATAGCGACCCGCTTGCCAAGACCTCCAGCAAGCCGTGCTGCACGCACTCCACCAGAACCACTTCCAATAACAAATAAATCAAAGTCAAAAGAGCCCACGAATTATTCCTTCTTATACATCTGCAAGAGTAGGCTAAGATCTTTTATTATCAAATGAAAGTCTTTTTTTCTTTTGAAGAAGCCTTTTTTATAAAGCAGTATTCTAAAAAGACTTATTCTCATTAAAATATTTAAAACGGCGGGAAAACCGCCGCTATAAAAAAAATCAGAAATTGCCCATTGTTGTCATGATATCGATCAAGCTATTTTTTATTTTCTGAAGATTCTGATTTTATAGGCATATTTGTAGGCATAGTAGAATTATTCAAATTAAGTGTTTCAGACATCTCTTTTTTCACATTTTCTACAAGATCCCGCATAAGAGCAGTACGCCATATATCAAATGCTGAATAAGAATCACGTGCAATATTGGGGACTTCTGTCAAAAACTTTTTACCGGTATCAGAATTATAAAATGTTGTTATCGCATCAAGCTCTTTTTGAGTAAAATATTTTGCATATACATGAGCAATCTCTTTTTCTAGATCAGAGCGCCTTTTAATTAAAGCAAGCGCCTGCTTATCAACAATATCAGAAATAGCTGTTGCCAAATTCGGATCATCGCTAATCAGTTCATTTTTGAAATCATGGACCGCATTTGGTAAAAAGCTATCAAATTGATCCGTTGCATGAATAGCTCTGATTGCCTTTCGCGCTGAATCTAAATGTTGATCACTCACACCTTGTGCATAAGCCATGCCAACATTCACAACAAAAATAGCAATTGCACTAAAATATACGACAAAACGCTGAAAAGAAAATATTATTTTCATTTAATGATTACCCCGATCGCTAATTATAATTTTAATTCGTTATTCTACCTAAAATCTTTAAGACCCTTTTTTACTGTGCTAACATATCATCATGTAAATGCCTTTTCTAAAAATCAAACGGTTCTAAAACTTTTATTTGACCATCAGCCATAGCGACAATTGCACGTGAAGCCAACCCCAAAAAAAGGCCATGCTCAACAACACCAGGAATAGCAAGAAGTGCATCCGATAATGGTTTTGGTTGCAAAATGCAGCCCCAAAATGCATCAAGAATAAAATGGCCACCATCTGTTTCAAAAGGATTTTTTCCATTCATTCGCAATGCAATTTTTCCAGAAAGCCCTAAATCATCAGCGACTTTTTCAATGGCTCTGCATGTTGTGTGGATACCAAATGGATTAACTTCAATTGGTAGTGCAAAAGCACCAAGTCTTTTTACCACCTTTGTTTCATCCGCAATGACAAGCATTGCACGAGATGCCGACGCTACAATTTTTTCATACAACAATGCTCCCCCTCCCCCTTTAATGAGCATCATCTCAGGACCAATTTCATCTGCTCCGTCAATATCAAGATCCAGCTCAGGTATTTGTTCTAAAGTGCTAACAGGCACTCCAAACTTATGACAGAGTTGTTCAGAATATTTTGAAGTAGCAACACCAGTCACCCGCAAACCATCCGCAACACGCTCACCTAGAAGATGAATAAATTCATTGACTGTCGAACCAGATCCGATACCAAGCCGCATACCATCTTCAACAAACTCAAGCGCTTTAATAGCTGCCATTTTTTTTAACTGCTGAACATTCATGAATGACTTTGCCTTCTATCCGTATAAGCAGCATTTATCACCCCTATTACCACCGATAATAATGATAATAAAAGATAACCTCTTGACGCAATCTATTTAAATTGACCATCATCTCTTGCTTGAAGAGATGTTACTCGTTATAGAAATATATGATAAGAATAAAATAGAATAATCAACAATTATCTTTTTTATTTCTTTGAGAATATTTGTTAGCATTTTTCTCATTCAATAAGAATTTTTGATTTATTTTGTGCTATCAATAGGATGCACAAAGATGCACATATCAATTTTTTTGAAAAAATTAAAATGATCAGATATAAAAAATCATCTATTTCTAGAAAACTGTAGATTATTATCTCGTTTCAATGACGTTGATAAACTTACGAATTTAAATACCGTAAAATATTATGAGAAAAGTCTTCTGTTATTTTTTGTTTTGTCATTATCCAAATGTGAAGCAAAATATGACTGATTATATGTTTTTATGAATGCTGTCTGTGCATATTCCATGGTCTATGAAACCCTAGCGAAGACCAAATAATATCTCCACCTTTGGTCATCATAACGCTTCCTCGTGATAACAATTGTTGAGGTATAAATACTATTTTTGCCTTCTTGTAACAAGTTGGATTATGCATCACAAATGTCTGAATGAGAATATCTGCCTCTACACATTGATCTGTTTCTCTCTGTAAAACGATCACTTTTAATCCATTATCCAATAAAGATGTACATACATGATAATCACAAATAAATTGTCCGTGTAACGAAGGACCATATTTTGTTGGTTTAATCGTTTCATTCACACGAAATGACTTTTTCCATATGGATGTCGTGAACTTAGAAATATGGTAACGATCAATATATAATTTTTTATCATGAATAACGCCCACGAGGCGCATATTATCTGCTATAATCAGTTGTACAGGTGAATGCAATACACAAATAGAAACACCTGCCAAAATAAACAAACTAAAAAAGAGCCGGATGGGTGTTTTGCAAAAAGTCAGTCCAACCAAGCCTATGCTCAATAAAACTAACGCTGATAACGGCATAAAACCAGGATTCAAATCAGGAGAAATAGCCTTGATAGCATGTGCAATCTTTATTACAAGATCAACTCCAAAACCCATAATTTGAAGAGGAAGCCATTCGAATCCTCCTAACATTGCAAGAACTGCGATTAATCCAAAGGGAATGACAAAAATTGAGATGACAGGCAAAGCAAAGGCATTACTGATAATGCTCAAAGATGCCATATTAGAAAAATGATAAGCAGCATAAATTCCACTTGCACTCCCTGCAACAAAGGAAGAAGCACATGTTGAAAGAATCGATAAGAAAACAAAATTTATCACTCCCCCTCCAACATAAGAGGGAGTTGTTTTTCTTTTACGAAAAAATGATCTTCCACTCCACCAATCAAAAAAAGCGATCAAAGCAGCAGTCGCAGAAAAGGACATTTGAAAGCTAGGACCTAATATTTCATGGGGTGTCATCGCCAGAGTTATCAACCCTGCAATGGAAAAATTACGCATTGTTATAGCAGAGCGATTACACAATATAGCAACCAACATAACAGCAATCATCACAAAACTTCTTTGCGCTGATATTGCTAAGCCCGACAATAACAAATAAAAAGCTGTTATCATAAAAGCAACGATAGCAGCAAATTTTTTACTGGAATAATAGGAAGAAAAAACTGGAAAAAATGCTAAAAAACTACGGATACTCAAAAGAACTATGCCGCTTAACAACGCCATATGTAAACCTGATATTGATAAAATATGAGCTAATCCAGCTGTACGTAATGCTTCATTTGTCTCATTTGAAATACCAGCACGCTGCCCTGTTATGAGGGCAGCTGCAACACTCCCCTTTTCTCCTTCAAGGGCTATACGGATTCTTTGTGTCATCTTCGTGCGTAAATTTTCAATTTTCTGTAGAATGATAGCGAATATTCCATCAGGCTGCGAAACGGATATTTTTCTTGGTTTTCCTAAATAAACGCCTTGTGCTCCAATTCTTTTAAAATAATTATGAAAACTAAAATCGTAGCCTCCTGGACGCACCGGCCCAGAGAATGCACGAATCTTAACTTTTCCATGCAATCCATCACCAATCGCTAAGCCAGATGGCAAATATCTTGCCGATAAACGAACACGATGAAGACTATGGCGTAATACGGGATTTTCTGTATTCAAAATATCCAAAACTAAACGAAATCCTCCTTTGGCACCTGACTCAATAGAAACAATTCTTCCCGTCAATGTAGTGACAATGTCACTGCTTAGCATGGGTGTTGCAATACGCCACGTTTCTATTTTTGCCGCTAAAGCACCCAATATAATACAAAACAGAAACCCCACGGGAATCGATATTTTTCGATAAAAACGTGCTACATAGAATATTCCCAGAAAAATACTGACCAACGCCCCCAATTGTCCCCAACTTGGTTCCCACTCTAAATGAAAATAGAAAATGATTCCTAGGGCAAAAAAGACTAAAATCAGCGAAAAAAGGATACCAAAAGAAACTTCTTTATTAATACAATCTTCTAACCATTTGCGAAAAAAAATGATTACTTCTTTTAAGAGTGTCAATAAAAAAAGTTTTTGTTGATTATAGCTACTGTTCTTTGCATCATCATACCTAGAAAAAACACTCTGCCCTATCTGACATGGCTTTTTTCTTTCTGTAACAGATTTTTCGGATAAACCCTCTTTACTTTTATAAAACATCAGTCCCCCACTTTAACTCGCAATACGGCTATTGCACGCCCCATCACTTATGCTAACATGACTTTTCTATAAAATTCCATAAGTAATATCTTAGTTTAAAGGAAAATATTCGTGTCTGTTATTACTCGTTTTGCCCCTTCACCCACTGGCTTCCTTCACATTGGTGGTGCTCGTACTGCTCTTTTTAATTGGCTTTATGCAAAACATACCGGTGGAAAAATGCTTTTACGAATTGAAGATACAGACCGAGAGCGTTCAACCGAAGCAGCTGTAAAAGCCATTATAGATGGCTTGCACTGGATGGGTCTTAGTTATGATGGCGCCCCTATTTCGCAATTCGAACGAGCAGAACGTCACCGCCAAATCGCTGAACAGTTGGTCAAGAATGGCAAAGCATATTATTGTTATGCTTCACCTGAGGAGTTAGCTGAAATGCGTGAAAAAGCCCGTTCAGAAGGGCGCCCACCACGTTATGATGGACGTTGGCGTGACCGTGATAGTTCTGAAGCTCCTAAAGGTGTTAAGCCTGTTATTCGCATCAAAGCCCCTCAAGATGGAGAAACGATTGTACATGATCGTGTTCAAGGTGATGTCCGTTTTCCTAATAAAGATCTCGATGACTTCATTATTTTGCGTTCTGATGGTTCGCCTACCTATATGCATGCTGTTGTCGTTGATGATCATGATATGGGCATCACACATATTATACGTGGTGACGATCATCTTACCAACGCAGCCCGACAAACGATTATCTTTAAAGCAATGGGATGGGACATTCCTGTTATGGCCCATATTCCTCTTATCCATGGTGAAAACGGTGCAAAATTATCAAAGCGACATGGTGCGCTCGGTGTTGATGCCTACCGAACAATGGGATATCTTCCTGCTGCTTTGCGCAATTACCTTGTCCGTTTAGGTTGGAGTCATGGTGATGACGAACTGATGTCACTTAAAGATATGATTTCTTGGTTTGATATTGAGGATATTAACAAAGGTGCTGCTCGTTTTGATCTCAAAAAGCTCGATTCCATCAACGGACACTATATGCGTATGAGTAATGATCAAGAACTTTTTGATGCCGCTCTTAATATTCTACCAGAAACCGATAGGGGAGCACAAATTATTGAAAGACTTGATGAAAAACGCCGTGTTCAATTTTTAAAAGCAATCCCGCATTTGAAAGAACGTTCAAAAACACTGTGCGAACTGATTGACAATGCCTCCTTCATTTTTACGCAACGACCTTTACAACTTGATGAAAAAGCTCAAATGCTCTTAGATAAAAATGGACGAACCATTTTAAACGATCTTTATCTTGCTCTGAAAGCGTGCCCCTCTTGGGATACAAAAACTCTAGATGAAACACTTCGCTCTTTTGTCCAAACACAGAATCTCAAATTTGGATCTATCGCCCAACCACTTCGCGCAGCTCTTACAGGATGTGCAACATCACCAGGTGTTTTGGATATTCTTATTTTATTAGGACGCAATGAATCCCTTCATCGCATCAAGGACCAACTTATCACAACAATATGCCCATGATGTGCACTGAGTATATTTCCTCAAATAAGGATCTATACAGATATCTCAACGCGCCCTAAAAGAGTTTTTTATGTTATATCATTGAAATACATTTCTTATTGAGTAATAATGATCAATAAGGAAATATTTTTAGATTGCATGTACTCACTTTTAGAGGCAATCTACCCTTAAATAAGTAAGAAAAGCTTCAGTTATACATCCCCCACTCTGATGAAGCAGAGTCTTAATTTTTAGAAGTGAAGGATCTGAAAGGAATACCGAATGTCTGAGAATAACGCATATATTATTGTAAATGATAAAAAAGTAGAGCTTCCCTTGCGTAAAGGCACGAGTGGACCTGAAGTCATTGAAATTGCTTCTCTCTATAAAAAAACCGATATTTTTACTTATGATCCTGGTTTTACTTCAACAGCTTCTTGTGAATCAAAAATTACTTATATCGATGGTGATAAAGGCATATTGCTTTATCGTGGTTATCCTATTGATCAATTGGCTGAAAAAGGAGACTTTCTCGAAAGTTGTTATCTTTTACTTTATGGTGAACTCCCAACACAGCAAGAAAAAAATGAATTTGATCGATGTATTATGCAGCATACCATGGTCCACGAACAATTTGCACGCTTCTTCCATGGCTTCCGTCGTGATTCTCATCCTATGGCCGTCATGGTTGCCTGCCTTGGCGCTATGTCTGCGTTCTATCACGACTCTATTGATATTACAGATCCTCACCAGAGAATGATTGCTTCTGTTCGTCTTATCTCAAAAGTTCCAACGCTTGCTGCTATGGCCTATAAATACAGTATTGGACAAGCATTTGTTTATCCACGTAATGATCTTAGTTATGCTGCAAATTTCCTCCATATGTGTTTTGCTGTTCCTTGTGAAGAATATAAAACAAACCCTGTGCTTGCTCGGGCGATGGATCAAATATTTACCCTTCATGCAGATCATGAACAAAATGCTTCTACATCTACGGTACGTCTTGCTGGATCCTCAGGTGCTAATCCGTTTGCCTGTATTGCAGCAGGTGTTGCATGCCTTTGGGGACCAGCACATGGTGGTGCCAATGAAGCATGCCTAAAAATGCTACAAGAAATAGGTTCTATTAAAAGAATTCCTGAATTTATTGCACGTGCAAAAGATAAAAATGATCCTTTCCGCCTTATGGGCTTTGGGCACCGTGTCTATAAAAATTATGATCCACGTGCAAAAATCATGCAAAAAACCTGTCATAAAGTTTTAAAAGAACTCAACATTCAAGATGACCCTCTTCTTGATATTGCAATAGAGCTTGAAAGAATTGCCTTAAGTGATGAATATTTTATTGAGAAAAAGCTTTATCCCAATGTTGATTTCTATTCCGGCATTACATTAAAAGCTCTAGGTTTTCCAACTGAAATGTTTACTGTCCTTTTTGCATTGGCGCGCAGTGTCGGGTGGGTGGCACAATGGAAAGAAATGATTGAAGACCCTGCACAAAAAATTGGTCGTCCTCGACAACTCTACACAGGCTATGCTATGCGTGACTATGTTCCTATAGATGAACGTGCAAATTAAAAAAAGAAATCAATAAAGCTTCAATTTACTGAAGCTTTATTGAGAGTAATCAAAAAACATCCTTTAAAAATTTTTATAAAACGTGATTTTAAAACTCTTTCTACAGAGATAACATCATCATAAAAATTTACTAAAAAATTCTAAGTTTTAGCTCTGTAAAGAAATTGAGAATACTCTTCTGCAAATTAGCCAAACATTTAGCAAAAAGAAATTGAAAATTTTACCTTATAATCCTCATTATCTTTAATGGAAATGTATTCCCTATCATTCCCCCATGTTTAAAAGCCTTATTACATATTAAAATCTAGCAATGTCAGAATTTTTCTTTCTATCTTCTTCAGATAAAATTGCAAAAAGCTTACATTAAGTGCTTCTTTAATTAGAATAAAAACACTTTTACATTTTGTCCTGTTAAAAGCTGAAATTTTCTTTGTATTTAAGTTGATAGTTTTTCTTTTAAAGATAAATTATTGATTTTTAAATAAAATTATTAAAAATCACCCTATAACCAATAAGAGGTGACTTTCTTTCCTATATTTTTTATTCCCATACTTTATAAAAAGAAATTATTTTTTTGATAATGATATTCAGCATAATGATAGCAAAATGAACACAGATAAATTTTTTACATTGCTCCAAAAGAGCTTACAGATTATAAAAATTCATGATGGTTTCATATTTGCCAGCTTATCTAATAGGAGAACATAATGAAATTATTAGCAGGAGCTCTTATAATAAGCGCGACACTGTTTACCCTATCGGCCAATTCTCAAACGCTGAAAATTGCAAGCGATGCTTCTTATCCGCCATTTAGTTATATTGACTCAAATAACAAACTGCAAGGGTTTGATATTGATATATCTTATGCGCTTTGTAAAAAAATGAATGTTGAATGTACTATTGTCACACAAGACTTTGAGGGGATGATTCCCGGTCTTCTTGCCAAAAAATATGATGCTATCGTTTCTTCCCTTTCTCCTACAAAAGAGCGCTTACAAAAAATTGATTTTACAGATCCTTACTACAACACAGCACTCGCTGTTATCGTTACCAAAAATTCGGAAATTAAAGAAATCTCAACACAAGCCTTTAGAGGTAAAAACCTTGGTGTACAATCAAATACAACACAAGCTGCATATGCGGAAGATCATTATGCCTCTGAAGGAGTTAATATCAAACTTTATCCTACAGCAACAGAAGTTAATCGTGATCTTTTAAGCCATCGGCTTGATATCATCATCTTTGATAAATTAAAAGCATTAAATTGGCTTGAAAATGAAGGAAAAGACTGCTGTCTCCTCTTGGGAACTCTAGAAGAAACAAATTTTCCTATTGCAATTGCACTCCGTCAAAATAATAATGATCTTAAAAACAGTTTTAATAAAGCAATAGAAGAAATCCGCGCCGATGGAACCTATGAGAAAATTATGAGAAAATATTTTACTTTCGATATCAATTAGATAGTACTATGAATTAAAACTCAATCTGTATATTTAAGGGGTATCTTTAACTCTTTATTGAACATGCAGGTATAATTGGAAATTCGGCATTTTTATAAGAAAATTTACATTTATCAAAATAACTTTTAATTGCTCCTTGAGATCTAAATATTTTGTAGAATCTAATGACAACAATAAGGTTGTATTTTTACCGTATCAAAATCTAATTTTTTTATGTTCAAATTTAATAGCCTTATTTTCAAGAAAAATCCTCAGTTTTTACTCATGAAATGATTCAAATCAATCATTTCGTGAAAATTAAGCTATCATACAAGCAATAAGATATTTATTCTTTTTTTATCAATAATGCCCAACATAATGATCTAAAATAAACATCAATAAATTTTTGAATTGCTCCCAAAAAGCTTACAGATTATAAAAACATAATGATTTCATATTGCCCGCTTATCCAATAGGAGAACATCATGAAACTATTAGCAGGAGCTCTTATAATAAGCGCCGCACTATTCACCCAATTGGCTGATGCGAAAACATTAAAAATTGCGAGTGAAGGCACCTATCCTCCCTTCAGTTATATTGACTCAAATAATAAATTGCAGGGACTTGATATTGATATATCTTATGCACTTTGTAAAAAAATGAATGTTGAGTGTACTATTGTTACACAAGACTTCGAGGGAATGATCCCTGGACTTATTGCAAAAAAATATGATGCTATCATTGCTTCCCTCTCTCTCACACAAGAGCGTTTACAAAAAATTGACTTTACAGATCCTTACTACGATACAGCACTGGCTGTTATTGTTACCAAAGCTTCGGGAATTAAAGAAATCTCGACAAAAGACTTTAGAGGTAAAAATCTTGGTGTGCAATCAAATACAACACAAGCTTTCTATGCAGAAGATCATTTTGCCTCTGAAGAGGTGAAAATAAAACTCTATCCTTCCACAATAGAAGTGAATCGTGATCTTTTAAATCATCGACTTGATGTGATCATTGTTGATAAATTACAAGCATTAAATTGGCTTAAAAATGAAGGAAAAGATTGTTGTCTCCTCTTGGGAACTCTAGAAGAAACAAGATTTCCTGTTGCAATTGCAGTCCGTCAAAATAATAATGATCTTAAAAATAAGTTCAATGAAGCTATAAAAGAAATCCGTTTGGATGGAACTTATGAAAAAATTATGAGAAAATATTTTACAAGTGATGTTTATTAAATATCAATATGATATTTTAATGAAACCCGTTGGTTATTGCTAAAAAATATTATCTAACTCTTTCATGAGGAATATAAGAATGATTGAAAATTTAGCATTGCTATCATTTAGCAATGGTGGATGGGGAGCAGTTATACTTTCCAGTGCAGGAATGACTTTGTCATTGGCATTATGTTGTGGACTTCTAGGATTTCCTCTAGGGCTTCTCAATGCAGTGATGATTCGATCCAATATTAAGATGGCCAAAGCTATGGCACGCCTCTTTTCAACGATATTTCGTGGGCTACCAGAGCTTTTAACTTTGTTTTTAGTTTACTACGGATTACAAAGCCTTATTCAAAATTTATTTGACTATTTTAGTTTTGAAATCATGTTCAGTATCAATGCTTTTGTTGCTGGTGTTCTTGCCCTTAGTATGGTTCTTGCAGCTTTTTCTTGTGAAGTTTGGCTTGGAGCATTTAATATTTTTGATAAAGGTCAATATGAAGCAGCTAAAGCTTTAGGACTTTCACGGTCAACCACATTTTTTCGTATTGTCTTCCCTCAGCTCATCCGAAATGCCTTGCCAGGACTTTCTAATAATTGGCTTACTTTACTGAAAGATACATCCCTTGTTTCTACCATCGCGCTTGTTGACCTCATGCGACAAACGAATCTAGCTGTCGCTGCTACCAATAAACCCATGCTATTTTATTTTGTAGCATGCTTACTCTATTTGTTATTTTCAGCGGTTTTTACTGCAATCTTACGCCATTTGGAAACATACACTCAAATAGGCTATAAAAAGGTGCTAAGTCAATGATTCCTGAGTGGCTTTATTTTCTTTTTAATCCTGATCTTTTAAGTCATTATGGACCCAAATTTATTAATGGCTTTATTGTTACTGTTGAACTTGTTTCTATTTCTTGTTCTCTAGGCCTTTTTCTTGGTATGATTATCGCTTTTGCACGTCTATCAGAGAATACATTTTTACAATATTTTGCAAATGCTTATGTCTATTTTTTCCGTGGCTCTCCTTTATTAGCTCAACTCTTTCTTTTTTATTATG
The DNA here is from genome assembly GCF_042194695.1 of Bartonella sp. CM86QHHN. NCBI lineage: Bacteria > Pseudomonadati > Pseudomonadota > Alphaproteobacteria > Hyphomicrobiales > Bartonellaceae > Bartonella > Bartonella sp. CM86QHHN. The sequence goes on along the minus strand of NZ_JBHIND010000100.1, from coordinate 39,613 downwards.
GGCTTGGTTCAATGAACAGTTTTTGGCAACAAGTGGGGCTATGGTGGTTTTTTCAAAACGCGTGGTATTGTTGTCTTTTTATTTTTACACTCAATTCTGCTGCCTATCAATCTGAGATCTTTAAAGGAAGTTTTCTATCCGTAACAACTGGACAACGCGAAGCATCAAAAGCTTTAGGTTTAAGCAACTCTGTCACATTTTTTAGAGTTATTCTTCCACAAGCAATGATTGTAGCATTACGCCCCTTAGGAAATGAGTTGATTTTAATGATTAAATCCAGTGCTGTTGCCTCACTTATTACTGTTTATGATTTAATGGGGGTTGCTAAACTCGCTTATTCACGGACTTTCGATTTTCAAGTTTACGTTTGGGCTGCTCTTATCTATCTCTTTATCGTTGAACTCATTCATCGTTTTATTGTTTTTATCGAGCAGCGCCTCACTCGATATTTACGGTAAATAAAATGATCATAAAAAACAGTATCAAATCAAAATGTTGAATTAATCAAGTTCTTCATCAATGAAAGAATAAAATAAGATGAATTTGAAAAATAATAAATCGATCTCTCCCAGTAAAAACCCTGTGATCTCTATCCAAAATCTAAATAAATGGTATGGAAACTTTCAGGTCCTACATGATATCAACTTTAATGTTCAAGCTGGTGAACATATCGTTATTTGTGGACCATCCGGATCAGGAAAATCAACGTTAATTCGTTGTATTAATCAATTAGAACAAGCACAAAAAGGTTCAATCTGTATCCATAACGTTGATATCCATACTGCACCTATACAACAGCAAAAAAATGTTCTTCGTAAGATAGGAATGGTCTTTCAGAACTTTAATTTATTTCCCCACATGAGCGTTATACAAAATTGTATTTTAGCACCTATGACCGTTCAAGGGCTTTCCAAACAACAAGCACAAGAACGGGCAATTCGTTACTTAACGCATGTTGGTATTGAAAAACACTGTGAAAAATATCCTTTACAACTTTCTGGTGGGCAACAACAACGTGTTGCGATTGCCCGTGCACTTTGTATGGAACCCGAAGTCATGCTTTTTGATGAACCAACCTCTGCTCTTGATCCAGAAAGTGTGGGAGAAGTTTTGGAAGTGATGGCTCGATTAGCCGATACAGGGATCACAATGCTTTGTGTTACCCATGAAATGGGCTTCGCACGTAAAGTCTCAGAAAGAATACTCTTTCTAGAAAATGGAAAAATTGTTGAAGATGCAGCCTCTGAAGAATTTTTTACCAATCCTAAAAGCCAACGTGCTTGTAATTTTCTTGCTAAAATTAAATATTAATCATTAAAATATTGCTTTATTTATACAATTTTATTCCTGCTTTTTAAAAGAGTGATAATTGTTTGTGCGCCAACAACCCCCGATGGTACTTCAGTTTTCATTTTCTGTTCTACCATCTCAAAGGAATCAAGTTGTGCCTGTCGCAATAAAGGATTAGCCAAAAGTTGTTCTACCTGTCTTGCTAACATGCCAGGACGGATTAATTCATTCAAATATTCCGAAACAATAGGCTTATCAGCAATAATATTTGGAAGAGCAGCACTCCATAACATCATTTTAGGAAAAATAAATAATTTAGAAAAGAAATCAAGTTTATAGCAAAGAACCATAGGAACTTTTGCTAAGGCTAATTCAAGTGAAACAGTTCCATGTGCAGCAAGAGCAACATCTGCTTGTGCAAAAGCACGCCATTTTTCATCTTCACCAACTACAATTTCTATCTTGCTTTTCCAGCCCTGCACAAAGTCCCGGATTCTATCTACCAAATGAGGTAAGGTTGGTAAAATAATACATAAATGAGGAATACGTTGTACAAGAATCTCTACTGTTTCTCGAAAAATAGGCATTAAGGAACGAATTTCTGAATTGCGTGATCCTGGCAAAATAACTAATGTAGGCGATAATGTTTGTGTATCGATCAAATTTCTTTGTTCTAATTGGCTTTTTTTTTCTGACTGAACTCTCAAAAGGGGAGGATATGTCAAAAGACGATGTCCAACATAAGTCGTGGCAGGGCCTCCCAAATCTTGCATAATCTTTTCTTCAAAAGGAAAAACCGCTAAAACATGATCAACAAATCCACACATAGCTTTTGCACGCTCTGGCCTCCATGCCCAAACGGTTGGTGCAATATATTTAATGATAGGAATAGAAGGCGCTAAAGCACGTACCTTTTTTGCAATACGATGCGTGAAATCAGGACTATCAATAATAATTAAACAATCAGGTTGTTCTTGTGCAATAAATTTGGATAAATTGCGAATATGTAGCAACAACAATGGTAGTTTTTTCAACACCTCCTTTAAACCTATTAAAGCAATATCATGGGAATCAAAAAAGCTTTTTAAGCCTAATGCCTTTAAATGGCTCCCCCCAACACCAATCAAATGAATATTGCATCCTATCTGTTGTGATAAACAAGAAATTAGATCGGCCCCAAGTAAATCACCAGATTCCTCACCTGAAACCACTGCAATCTTTAAGAAACAATTATTCATGACCAAACTTTTCAAATGTCTCTATAAATAAAGAATATTTGTTGGCTTTTTCTATTGTTGTTTTCACTGATAATATTAGACTTCTATTTGCCTCCACCGCAACACCAGATAAACCACTCTTTGCAATATTCATTATTGTCGCGGGCCCAATTGATGGCAAATCAACGCGATTATCCTGTTGTGGTTTTGCGCATTTTACAAGAATGCCACCTTTAAGGGGAATTTGCCCTCTTTCTCGCATTTCACAAACACGCCACAACATATTATCAGTTCCCTCAGCGCCCTCTAGAGCAACCACCCTTCCTTGGACAACGACAACGGCTTGCCCGATATCTAATTGACCTAAAAGCTTTGCTGCTTCTACTGCTAAAAAAATATCTTTTTTCTCTTTTGGAGTAGCGCGCCGTACTGTTAAATTAAATTCTATGGGAGCTAAAAGATCTGGGACTATTTCGTGAGCACCGATAACACAAAAACCGTGTGCTTCAATAACCCGTATAAAAGCTTTTAATAACGCATCGTCTCCCCTCTTCAAAGCTCCGATTAACTTAGGAAGAGCTAAAAATGTTGTCCAGTCCAGTCGCAATTGTTTAAGAAGTGGACGCTTTTTCACACCACCTGCCAAAACAACATTATATACACCAGCCTCTTTTAAAATTTTAACGAGTCGTGCTAACTCTACAATTGATAGCTCGCAATGCTCATAGCGATAAAGAACAGAATCTGCCTCACCATGCAAAAGCACAAGAAAAGGATTTTCTCCATTCTTCTCAAGAGTCTGCGCAACAGTAATCGGTAGAACACCATTTCCTGCTATAATAGCAGTACGGCCGGAAAGAAAACTTCTGGCTCCCCAAATAGGCATTTTTAATCCTTATGTTCTTTTATTCTAACACCTTCAAATTTTGGTGTGCAATAAAAACGCTTTCCTTCTTCTTTAATAAAATTAACAACTTCAGAAACAGACTGAGAAGAAGAATAGAAAGAAGCAACATCACTGACACGCTCTTTAAATGGTTTGCTATGATCAAAAAGCATAGCAACCGCATGACGGAGTGCATGAATATCTTGACGCTCAAGTCCTGCACGCTTCATGCCAATAATATTGAGTCCAGCAAGTTTTGCCTGCACACCAACAGCTGTTCCATAAGGTATCAGATCACCAACCAGTGCAGATACGCCGCCGATAAATGCATGATGTCCAACACGAACAAATTGATGAACAGCAGCACCACCACCAATAATCACATAATCACCAATAGTAACATGACCAGCAATCATTGCGTTATTGGCAAATGTTACATGATTGCCTACATAACAATCGTGAGCGATATGCGCATAACAAAAAAATTGGCAATTATCACCAACAACTGTCATTCCTACACTCGAATCGGACCCCCTATGCATTGTTACACCTTCACGAATCGTACAATTCTTACCAATAAAAAGAGTTGTAGCCCCTCCTTTATGTTTATTATTTTGCGGATCTGCCCCCAAAACGGCATGAGAAAATACTTTACTCTTGGCTCCTAACGTTGTCTTTCCCATTATTACAACATGACTTGTCAAACTACATTCATCACCAATAACAGCCTCTGAACTAATATGGCAAAATGGTCCAACGCGTACATTCTCACCAAGCTGCGCTCCCTTCTCCACAAGAGCAGTTGGATGGATTTTCGTACCGGACATTTTTAAATCCCCATCAAATATCGTTTATTCTTTTTCAACAATCATCGCAGCAATTTCTGCTTCAGCGACGCGGACATCTTCTACTTTTGCAACACATGAAAAACGTCTCATACCAGATCTTTTTTTCAAAAGCTGAACATGAATCTTGAGCTGATCACCAGGCATAACCGGCTTACGAAATTTCGCATTATCAACCGTCATAAGGTAAACTAAATTTGTTTGCTTATTGCCTAAATTTAAAAGTGCTATTGCTCCTGCCGTTTGTGCCATAGCTTCTAAAATCAAAACTCCAGGCATAACAGGCTTTGAGGGAAAATGTCCCATAAAATGTGGCTCGTTAATCGTTATATTTTTAATACCAATCGCTTCTTGTTCACCATCAATATCAACGATACGATCAATTAATAAAAATGGATAACGGTGCGGTAATATTGATAATAGTTTTTCAATATCGACAGCCTCTAAGTTTTTAGTTTTTTCACTGCTGATCATATCAGCGTTTCTCCTTTTTAACTTTTCCCATACTGCGCAATGCCGCTACTTCACGAAACCATTGTTTAAATGGTCGCGCTGGACTACCTCCCCATTTTTCGCCATCCGGAATGTCATTCATAACACCACTACGAGCAGCAATCTGAACAGATTTACCTATTATGATGTGATCCGCTACTCCCACACTTCCGCCAAGCTGAGACATATCCCCTATAGATGTACTTCCCGCAATGCCACATTGAGCGGCAATAAGACAATAGCGTCCAATTTTGACATTGTGGGCAATTTGTACAAGATTATCAATCTTGCTTCCTTCACCAATAACAGTATCTTGAAATGTTCCACGATCAATTGTCGTGTTCGCACCAACTTCTACACCATCCTCAATAATAACGCGACCAAGCTGTGGAATTTTCTCGATTCCAGAAACGCCCCCAACATAACCAAAACCATCTTGCCCAATGCAAACACCAGGATAAAGCTGAACCTTATCACCTATTATAGAACACTGAACTGTTACCTTAGGAGCAATATAGCAGTCACATCCAATACGGCAATTTTCACCGATAACAGCTGTGGATGAAATAAGAGTTCCTGCACCAATCTCAACATTTTTACCAATAACAGCTCCCGCTTCAATACACACATCATGTGCCAACTTAGCCGTTGGATGAATATGCGCATGCGATGAAATCCCCTTCTGCCCCAACCAAGGCATTGGCTTGACAGAATCTGGAAACAAAATACGACCAATCTGAGCAAAGTCACGCTGTGGTGTGGATGTCACCAAAATTGCCATAGTTTCGGGAACTTTAAAAACAATCTCATTCGTACACAAAACAGCAACAGCAGAACTGTCCAGTAAAGCATCAGAAAACTTCCGATGCTCTACAAAAACAAGCGAACCTTCCACAGCACTCTCAAGTGAAGAAAGAGTATTGATAACTTTATGAGAAAACTCTGGATTAAGAAGCTTTGCACCCGTCAACTCAGCAGCATTTGCAACTGTCAATCGTCGGGACGGCGTAAAAAAAAATGTATCCGCCATCAAAACACTTTCTCTCCCAGCTTAAGCTATTCTCTTCAAGTTTTTCCTTCTTAAAATCGCTCAAATCAGAACTTCGTAGAAATACCAAAGTTCAATTGTTGCAAACGATCACCTTCCTGCTTCGTTATTGGCCAAGCATAATCAAAACGCAAAGGACCAAACGGAGAATCCCACATCAAACTCACACCTGCAGATGAACGCCAAGCACTTTTGGTATTGGTAACAGACGGTTCACCCTTAAAAACGGCTTTATAATTATTGCCATAAAGCGTGGCAATATCCGCAAATAAAGCACCGCGCAACCCAAATCCTTCAGGCACGACAGGGATAGGGAACTGTACTTCAGCAGTCGCATTCATATATGTCGTTCCCCCCAAGAAATAAACCTCACCCTTACTGGAAACCTGACGCGGACCTATTCCATTATATTTGAACCCTCGAATCATATCAGAATTTACTTTAAACATATCGAAAATACGAACACCATCTCGGCCCATTCCGTGGATATAACCACCCCCAAAGGAAAGCAAACCAACGATATCCTTCTGGTCAGAAAGAGTCTTGTACATCATCGCCTTACCCGTGGTCTTCAAGAACTTTGCACTCCCACCAAGCCCTGCATATTCCTGAAGCAGATGCACGTACCACCCATCATGGGGGGATCTCATATCATCAATCGTATTATAGGTGAAACCATAACTAATTGATGAACGTTTCCAAGGGCTGTGTTTTGCAGCTTGAACAATCGCACCAGAATATTTCCCATATAATTCTATTATGTCACTCTCTTTGTCAAAATCATACTCTCCGCCAAAATCATATTCTTCCTGCACATAAGAATAAGCTACATTAGCAGATAATTGATTATTAATAGGTAACGAAAACCGCAGCGATCCACCTGTCTGCCGTACATCATAGGCTTTATCAGCACGATAAGTACTACGAAAAACATCAACACCAGCAGATAAACGATACCCTAAGAAATAAGGATCAACAAATGATAAATTATAATTACGAGATTTTTCTTGCCCCGCACCTAATCCTAAACGAACATATTGACCACGTCCCCCAAGATTACGTTCAGTAACAGAAACTTCAAGTGACATACCAGGACTTGTTCCCCCTGTTGTATACCCTCCAGAAAGAGAAAGATCTCCTGTTGAAGCTTCAACGACATCTATTACCAAAACAACTTGGTCAGATTGATCTGTAGGAACCATTGAAATATTAACGGCTTTGAAGAAACCTAAACTTTCTAGACGACGTTTTGCCCGCTGTAATAAAGTTTGATTGTAAGCATCTCCTTCGTTTAAATCAATCTCACGGCGAATGACGTAATCACGCGTTTTCTCATTGCCACGTATATCAATACGTTGAATATAAGCACGTGTACCCCGTTCAATATTATATAAAATTGAAATTGTATGATTTGCTAAATTACGATTTCCCCGCGGTTCAACTTTAGCAAAAGCATATCCCGAATCAGCAACTTTGTTATTAATAGTTGCAACAGACTGTTCAATATCTTCTGCACTATAAACATTACCTGGCTGGGTTTTAAGCATCCTTTTCACAGATTGAACGTCAATTCCATCAACATCACTTTCAACCTGAATATCGCTAATTTTATAGAGCGCACCCTCATCAAGAACGAAAGAAATTTTATACGTATTGCTTGCTGCATCAAAAGTTGCTTTAGAAGAGACTACACGAAAATCTGCATAACCACGGTTATAATAAAAGCGACGTAAAGCTTCTTCATCAACAGCGAGGCGCTCTTCACTGTAAACATCACCTCCCAACAACTTCGAAAAAATTCCTGAAGTTTTTGTTGAAATCACATCACGCAAACGACGACTTCCAAAGACATTATTTCCCTTAAAAGTGATATCACCAATCTTTGTTTTTTTCCCTTCAACGACATTAAATACCACATTAACCCGCCCTTTTCCAAGGTTAATCGTTTGAACGTTAACAGTGATATTATTACGACCAAGAGTTTTATAAGCCTCACGAATTGTATTTATATCAGCAGAAAGCTTAGCAGAATTAAAAGGCTCATTCGGTTTTAAAGAAATAAACCGCTTAAGATCTGGGTCTTTAAAAGATTTATTTCCTTGAAACAATATTTGATTGACAACCTCATATTCTTTTACGAATACAACCAATTTATCACCCACCGGATTTATTTTAACATCATAAAATAAACCCAATTCGAAAAGGTTCTTCACAGCACTATCAACATCACCACTGGAAACACCTTGCCCAACCTTAATCCCCATATTGTCTCGAATCGCCTGAGAACTTACAAACTTATTCCCACGAACCTCAATAGAGCGGACTACAGACGCTTGTATTTCTCCGACCGCAGCAATTGACATAAAAACCGTTGCTGGGGCAAACATCCCCATCTTTAACACCAATACAGATGCTGCATTTAAAAACTTTGAATTCGTAGTCATTGGCTTTTTTACCTTACTCTCGTTCCTTGGACATGATGCCTTAAAAGCTAACTGCCATAACAACCTTTTTACAGCGAGACTTTTCATTCCTTAATTACTCATTATAATGTACAACGCCACAACATTTTGTAGACATGGTAAACAACCTTCAATTTGTTTTTGCTATTATTACTTAATTTATAAAGCGTTTTCCATAATTTAATTAGCTAAACCAACAAAAATAATCATTAAAAAAGACAAAGATCATAAAAAGGAGAAGAATGGAAAAACCTAAACGAAAAACGATTCCCTGAATTTTAGCAGATATTTTCCTCCCAGTAATGACCTCAATGACATGCAATAAAAGATGCCCACCGTCAAGCGGTAGAATCGGAAAAAGGTTAATAAGCCCAACACTTATTGAAAGAAAAGCTGCCAAATTCAACAAAGAGATAAAACCTGTCTCGCTCACTTTCCAAGCAATTTTAACGGTTTTAGAAGGTCCACTTAGCCGACAACGATCCTCTTTGCCTCCTATTAAACGACTCATAAAAAGAACGGTTTGAGTGGCGATAAACACAGTACGGTCTGACGCTTTTCTTACAGCTGTTACAAAACCATAGCGAATATGTTTTATATAAGTTGGATCTAAACGTGCAGGATTATTTAAATCAACAGGAACACCTACACCTATCATAGCACTTCGTGTTCGATTACCAAATCCATCATCTCGCTCAACGACTTTCGGGGTAATCATCATTGTAAAGACTCGCCCCATGCGTTCTATTTTAAACTCTATGGGTTCTCTTCCGTGAAAAGCTACATAATTCATCAAATCTTCAAAGCTTTCAACCCGTCGTCCATCCATTTCAACAAAACGATCACCTAATTCCAAACCGGATTGAAGAGCAGGGCTATCTTTTACCAAAGAACCAACAACGGGCTCAATGGCTACACGACCATAGATAAAGAAAAAAAATGTTAGAATAACAACAGTAAAAAGGGCATTGAAGAAAGGACCGGCAAAAACAGTTGCTGCTTTTTTCCAAGCATGCGCACTAGCAAATGAACCATCAACAATCAGAGATGATTGGGATGATTCCGTATCGATTTTTTCCTCATCCCCAACAAATTTTACATAACCTCCTAAGGGGATAAGTGCTAAACGCCACTTCGTGCCATGCTTATCTGTATAACTCGCTATTTCTGGTCCAAATCCAAGCGAAAAAATTAACGCCTTAATACCACACCACCGACCAATGAGATAGTGCCCAAATTCGTGCACAAAAATGATAATCATAATGATGAAAAGAATACTCAAACTTCTTAAAAGAAAATCACCCATAGTGACGATATGATTTAAAAGTTCCAAACTATCTTCTCCCAATTAGATCATACTAAAAAGATTAAAAGGCGCATCCATATCAGACATAAATGAACCAATTAAATAAAGAAGAAAAGCTGCCCCTACCAATCCATCTATACGATCCATAAAACCACCATGTCCAGGCAATAAAGAACTAGAATCTTTAACAGAAAACCGTCTTTTGAGCCATGATTGCCCTAAATCACTCAATTGTGAAACAATTGACAAAACAAGTGTAAGGAGTGGCACAAAAAAACTGGCTAAATTTATATCAAAAAATCCAAAAGCAACCCATATACCACCGAAAACTCCGACAAATGTACCACCAAGTGCTCCTGACCATGTTTTATTAGGAGAAAATTGTGGTGCTAATTTAGGGCCCCCTAATGCACGTCCGATAAAATAACCACCAATATCTGTTCCCCACACTATCGTAAATAAGAAAATAACAACTTGGAACCCCAACATTTCATGATCCCGTAGAAAGCATAAAGCAACAACAGGAAAAGATGCATATAAAAAACCACAAAAAACCCAACCACTCTTTTTTATAGATATAATAGCTAACACTGTAGCTAAAACGATTAAAACACAAAAAATCAATGAAGCAGATACACTCAATACTAAAAAAAAGCCAAAGATTAAATAAAAGATACTTGCTAATATTTTTTGTAAAATACACCATTTCTCTTTAGTAATACTCATCCACTCATAAAGAACAAAACCGCCAATACACCATACAAATAAAAAAAAGAAGTTTCCTCCCAACCATGTTAGATACAACGCAATAATGCCAAAAACAAAAGCTGTCAGAATACGATAAACCAAATTAGACAAAACAACATCCAAACAATAAAAATAGAAAATACAAGCTCTAAAATTAACGCAAGAAAAACTCCCCTACGCAGTATTTTTATCTCATACCTGTATAATTTCTCTTATAATTTATCATAAATAATTCAGTCTACTAAGATAGCGCTTATGAAACTAATAATCAATGAAAACAGCTTCAAAAATCTCCGTCAAAATTATAAAATATTTTTTTAATATTTTCTCAAATATAAAATGAAAAAGCAGTTACCTCTGCCCCATACAAATTAACTAATATAGGTTTCGTATAAAAACACTTTTCTATCAACTATTCGTCATTAAAAAATGAATTACGCCACATAACATCTGCTTGATCAATTATACTCACATGTTTTATAATGAGAAATAAGAGAAAGGTTAGACTTGTTTTTTTGCATTATATTCTTTCCTCAACCTTCATCTTAGAATATTTGAATAATTTCTAATAATGCTTTCATTATGCATTTTAACAAAGACGTGCTCAACTAAAAACCCGCACCATGCTGTTAAATAGTGTCTCCCAGCAAAGGGCATGATTTATCACGCAGACTAAAAAATTAAAACATCTGCCCTTTCAAATCAGTCTCTCCCATATCAAAATGATAGAACACCTTCCTGCATCACACCTTGCTACCACAGAGCACACCACTCCCCACAATTATCCCTAGAAACAATTTACAGGCTGGGAGTAAATATCCTTTTTCTAGTGACAAAATCGTCTTAAACGTGCATAATTTCAGATTCTTTTACGGCTAAAATTTTATCAATATCAGCAATAGTTTCATCCGTGAGTTTTTGAACTTTTTCAGACAAACTATGGGCTTCATCTTGTCCAATTTCACCATCTTTTTCTAACTTTTTCAAATTGTCCAGACCATCCCGACGAACATGACGTGTAGCAACACGCGCTTGCTCTGCATAGTGATGCGCAATTTTTACAAGTTCTTTACGGCGCTCTTCATTCAACTCAGGCAAAGGAATACGTAGATTCGTACCATCAGTTATGGGATTTAAACCAAGACCAGAATCGCGAATAGCGCGCTCTACAGCTCCGACCATCGTTTTATCCCATACAGAAACAGAAAGCATCCGAGGTTCAGGAACAGAAATATTAGCAACCTGATTTATATGCACAACAGAACCATAAGATTCAACAGTCAACGGCTCTAATAAACTAGCCGATGCACGTCCAGTCCGTAAACCACCTAATTCATGTTTAAAAGCCGTAATGGCACCATCCATGCGACGTTTCAGATCATCCATAATCGATGTAACATTCATATTTCTGTCTCCTTCAATTGTCCTTTGAAGCTTACCCTTATTCCGATACTATTGTAAAGCGTCCTGTTCCATTCAAGACCTTAGCCAAACCGCCTTTTTCATGAATGGAGTACACAATAATCGGCACATTGTTCTCACGTGCTAAAGTGACCGCCGTTGAATCCATAACAGATAATCCCCATTGCAAAACTTCAACATGTGTTAATTGGTCAAAACGCTTAGCCGTAGGGTCTATTTTTGGATCTGCTGAATAAATACCATCAACTTGTGTTCCTTTAAGAAGGACATCTGCACCAATTTCTGCTGCACGTAAAGTAGCAGCAGAATCAGTGGTAAAAAATGGATTTCCTGTACCACCTGCAAAAATAACAACTTTTCCCTGATTCATATAAGCTATTGCTTTACGTTGCGAGAAACTTTCACAAATTTGTGGCATAGCAATCGCAGAGAGTACAACAGTTTCAACCCCTAATTTTGTCAAAGATGTTCGCAATGCTAAAGAGTTAATAGCAGTTGCAAGCATTCCCATATGATCACCTGTCACTCGGTCCCCACCATGCGAAGCAACAGCAACGCCACGAAAAATATTTCCCCCACCGATAACAACCGCAACTTCTATCCCCATTGTGCGCACTTCTGCAATATCAGCGGCAATACGGTCTACAACAGAAACATCAATGCCAAAATTCTGCCCTCCCATAAGAGCTTCACCAGAAGCCTTTAAAAGAATACGTTTATACGGAAGTGCTAATGCCATTAATAATCTCCCCAAAAGCCCATTTACTTTTTGCTTTTGACATCACGAAGGGCACCACTTTTTTCACGTGACGCCCTCTCAACAATTACATTGTTCCCCTCAGAGATTCTACAACCAATGATATGACTTTAATCTCTGATCAAGAGTTTGCAATAACTAGCCTTTTACAGCAGCAGCAACCTCTGCAGCAAAATCAGACTCCTCTTTTTCCACACCTTCACCTAATGCAAAACGAATAAAGCCTGTAATTTTTGCTGGAGCACCAATTGATTTCTCAGCATCCTTTAAAGCGGCCTCAACAGTTATATCAGGATTCATAACAAAAGCTTGAGAAAGCAAAACAACCTCTTCAAAAAACTTACGCATACGTCCTTCTACCATTTTTTCAATGATATTTTCAGGTTTTCCAGACTGACGTGCTTGATCTGAAAAAATTGCTTTTTCTCGTTCAACAGCAGCAGCATCAACATCTTGTGCTGTAAGTGCTAATGGATTGGTTGCCGCAATATGCATCGCGACCTGCCGACCAAAAGCAAGAGCAGCCTCTTTATTTCCTGTTGTTTGAATCGCAACCAAAACACCAAGTTTTCCAAGCCCATCAGCCACACTATTGTGTATATAAGTCGCAACAACACCATTCTCAACAGACAATTTAGCGGAACGACGAAATGTCATATTTTCGCCAATTGTACCAATTGCATCTTTAATCGTAAGCTCTACAGTCTTCTCAGAGCCTGGATAAAGAGAAACAGAAACAGATTCAACATCCCCTGACGTATCTAAGGCAGCAGTTGCTACTTTACGCACGATGTCTTGGAATCCATCATTGCGTGCAACAAAATCTGTTTCAGAATTAATCTCAACCAAAACTGCATGTGAATCTTTTGATACGACTCCGATTAATCCCTCAGCTGCTGTACGACCAGCCTTTTTATCTGCTTTAGCTATTCCTTTTTTACGAAGCCAATCAACAGCAGCTTCCATATCACCATTGGTCTCTGCTAGGGCGGCTTTACAGTCCATCATACCAGCGCCAGATAGTTCTCGAAGTTCTTTTACTTGTGCAGCAGTAATGCTCATATTTGCCTCTTTATTTTGTAACAGTGAAAGCGTGCAAAATCCCTCTGCACGCCTATAACTTCTTCTTTAGACAATAAAAGTACCTTAATTAGGCGTTTTATATTATTCAGAAACTTCTGAAACTGCATTTTCTTCCAAAATAGGCTCCACAGGTGCATCAACTTGAGCTCCTAAATCGATACCCATTGCTCCTTGCTGGCGTGCAATACCATCAAGAGCAGCACGGGCAAAAAGATCGCAATAAAGAGAAATTGCACGTGAAGCATCGTCATTACCTGGTATTGGATGTGTTACGTCATCGGGATCACAATTGGTATCAATAATAGCAATCACTGGAATACCTAAACGTTTTGCTTCTTGGAGTGCAATATTTTCTTTATTCGTATCGATAACAAAGATAAGATCTGGAACAGAACCCATATCTTTAATACCACCAAGCGCACGATTAAGCTTTTCACGATCACGTTCAAGATTTAAACGTTCCTTTTTAGTAAAGCCTTGCGCTTCAGCAGCAAGAATTTTATCAAGCTTCCGCAAACGATGGATCGAATTGGAAATCGTTTTCCAGTTTGTGAGCATGCCGCCAAGCCAACGTGCATTAACGTAATACTGGGCAGAACGATTCGCCGCATCTGCGATAATGTCAGATGCTTGTCGTTTCGTACCAACAAAGAGAATACGACCACCACGCGCTACAGTATCTGAAACAAGTTTAAGTGCTTGATGTAAAAGTGGAACGGTCTGAGCAAGGTCAATAATATGGATATTATTACGCTGACCATAAATATAGGGAGTCATTTTGGGATTCCAGCGATGAGTCTGGTGACCAAAATGCACACCGGCTTCTAAAAGCTGGTGCATAGTAAAATCGGGTAGTGCCATAAATCTTATCCTTTCCGGTTCAACCTCCGCGGAAAAAGCAGGAAGACCTGCTACCGGCGGATGCTTGCTAGAAGTTTCTCACAGATCATTTGCAAACACCCAGACTCCGCGTGTGGAATAGCGCAAACATACTAATATTTGATTCTTTTTCAAGTTATTTTCTTTAATCATTTAATATTTGCATTTTCACATTGATTAAGATCTTTTCCAAGTTCCAAGAATTCGAGACTGTTCAATTTTGCACGCACTGAAAAAGTTCCATAATCTATATGAAGATCTCGCATGACACCATTCTCATGTAAGAGAAAACTGCTACGATAAACCGGCAAACCATCTTTATTTTCTCCATCATCAAAATAAGAAATTGTAACAGGCCAATATTCTTCTTCATCTAATTTTCTTACTTTTTCCGTTTCGCTATCAGATAAAAGCGTCTTCTTTTCCCCTATGACGATACTTTCTTTTATAACTTTATCTGCTTTATTTGTCCCATCAAATACAGTAACATTGTAAAAATGATCTCCTGCTTTTGCATGGCGGATAATATTTTTTAGTTGCATCATTGGAAATTCAGCCATTGCAAGCTTATACTCTTTTTCCTTTGGCTTTTTTAAGGTAACTGTAATACCATCTTGCGTACGCTCCGCAACCCCCTCGGCACGATGCACAACCTCTTCTCCCTCTTGATCTGTAATATTAAAACGAAATGTACGGCTGTCTCCTGTTTCATAACTCGTCGTCTGTTGATCCGTCAAACGTACTGGCATATCTTCAATGTGAACACGGCTAATGAAACGAAAACGTGTGCTATAGCCCTGGCATGCCGAACCAGTGAGCTCGTAAACCATTCGTCCTGACATCGCAGAAATTGTCATTTCATGAGAAACACTATCGAGATGAAAATCATAAATTGCTCGATGAGGCACAATAAAAATGGGCTCTTCAGCTCTCGCAGTACATAAAAAAACAATATATAAAATTATTATAAATAATGATCTAATCATTCCCAACTTCCGAACTTTATCCCCGTTGCATAACATCATACAATAAGGCAAAAAAGGCTAATTTCTCAATTAACCACACATTTTCTTAAATCAAAAAATAGATTATGCAATGAATATATTATAAAGCAGCTATGGAGTTAAAATTATGACCAATATGATTGAAAAAAACTTAGAAAAATTCGGAATCACTCTTCCTGAAGTAATCTCCCCCCTTGCCAATTACATCACCACTTCACAAAGTGGCAATCAACTCTTTATTTCTGGACAACTCCCTCTTATTAATGGAAAACCTATAGCCATCGGTAAAGTTGGTGCAACTGTGAATACCGAACAAGCCCAAAAAGCATCTGAAGCTTGCGCTCTCAATATTCTCGCGCAACTCAAGGCAACTCTGGGTGACTTAAATAAAATAAAACGTGTAGTCAAAATTACTGTTTTTGTGGCTGTAGATTCTCATTTTACCGATATTCCTTTTGTTGCCAATGGAGCTTCTAATTTATTCGTCAATATCCTTGGTGAAATTGGAAAACACGCCCGTTCTGCTATTGGTGTTGCCTCTCTTCCTATGGATGTTCCTGTAGAAGTTGAAGCCATCATAGAAATCTAAACCTTCATTAAGACAGTGCATTATCCTAAATATAACTGAAATCAAAGTACTTCTTTGTCTTACACTCTGATAAACCTTGCATTTTTTCGTTTTTAAATTAGAATCTTAAACTTACGATAAAAGGAAATATTTGTATGAAACAAGCTTATGACAATAACAATATTTTTGCTAAATTGATTCGCAATGAAATCCCTTCTGTTCGTGTCTACGAAGATGATGATGTTATTGGATTTATGGATATCATGCCACAGGCACCAGGTCATACGCTGGTCATTCCTAAAAAAGGCTCTAGAAACTTACTTGATGCAGATCCTGAAACATTATTTCCTGTTATTAAAGCTGTTCAAAAAATTGCAAATGCTGTCAAAAAAGCCTTTCAAGCAGATGGCATAACTGTCATGCAATTTAATGAAGCAGCTAGTCAACAAACCGTCTATCACCTTCATTTTCATATTATACCACGTATGGAGGGAATAGAGCTTACCCCTCATAATGATATGGTAACGCCTCCAGAAATACTTG
The DNA here is from genome assembly GCF_042194695.1 of Bartonella sp. CM86QHHN. Taxonomy (NCBI): domain Bacteria; kingdom Pseudomonadati; phylum Pseudomonadota; class Alphaproteobacteria; order Hyphomicrobiales; family Bartonellaceae; genus Bartonella; species Bartonella sp. CM86QHHN. Next base: position 23,064 of record NZ_JBHIND010000100.1, on the reverse strand, counting down.
AAGAGAATGCAAAAAAAATTCGTGCAGCTTTATAACACACTCTTAAGTTGTTGTGCTTTTTTTTCCTACACGTTTTTTTGTAAAGTTTTCCATTTTACTTTTCTTTGAACTTACAGATATATCGGAAGATGAAATTTCTAACTGTAAGCTTTCTTTTTTACCATTTGATTTTTGTGTCAATACGCGAACGGTACCACCATTGCGTAACTTTCCAAATAAAATTTCATCAGCTAATGGCTTTTTAATATATTCTTGTATAACACGCCCTAATGGGCGTGCTCCCATCTGAGAATCATATCCTTTATTAGAAAGCCATAAAGTTGCAGAAGGGCTTAATTCAAAACAAATTCCCCGATCAGCTAATTGTGCTTCAAGCTGAAAAATAAATTTTTGCACTATCTGATTGATGATTAAATGAGATAAAGGTGCAAACGGAATAATTGCATCTAACCGATTACGAAATTCTGGTGTAAATAACCGATTGATTGCTTCTATATCCTCACCATCACGATGTACTTTCCCAAATCCAATAGCTGATTTTGCCATATCTGAAGCACCAGCATTGGTTGTCATAATCAAAATAACATTGCGGAAATCAATTTTCTTACCATTATGGTCTGTTAATCTACCATAATCCATTACCTGCAATAAAATATTAAATAACTCTGGATGCGCTTTCTCAATCTCATCTAGCAATAGAACTGCGTGAGGTTTCTGATCAACGGCATCTGTAAGGAGACCTCCTTGATCAAACCCTATATAACCTGGAGGTGCTCCGATTAAACGTGCTACCGTATGCCGTTCCATATATTCTGACATATCAAAACGCAATAATTCAATGCCTAAAGATGATGCAAGCTGTTTTGCAACTTCAGTTTTTCCTACACCTGTTGGTCCTGAAAATAAATAACTTCCTATTGGTTTATCCGGTTCGCGTAAACCTGCTCGCGCCAATTTTATGGATGAAACTAAGACGGAAATTGCCTGATCTTGACCATAAACAACATGTTTGAGTTCTCTTTCAAGCTTACTCAGTATCTTCTGATCATTCCGGGAAACTGTTTTTGATGGAATTCTTGCAATTGTAGCAACAGTCGCTTCAATTTCTTTAACACCTATACTCTTCTTGCGTTGTTTTTGTGGCAAAAGCTTTTGCGCTGCGCCACTTTCATCAATAATATCAATTGCTTTGTCAGGTAACCTACGGTCAATTATATAACGTGAAGATAATTCTACAGATGCCTTCATCGCCTGATCTGTGTATTTAATCTGATGAAAATCTTCAAAGTAAGGCTTCATCCCCTGCAAAATCTTAATCGCATCTGTAACAGAAGGTTCATTAATATCAATCTTCTGAAAACGACGCTCTAAAGCACGATCTTGTTCAAAGAATTTGCGATATTCTCTGTAAGTCGTCGAACCAATACATCGCATAGTTCCAGAAGATAACACAGGTTTCAAAAGATTTGCTGCATCCATATTTCCCCCTAATGTCGCTCCTGCTCCAATTAAGGTATGAATTTCATCAATAAATAAAATAGCATCTGGATACAGCTCAAACTCTTTAATAACTTGTTTTAAGCGTTCTTCAAAATCACCGCGATAACGTGTACCTGCAACAAGTCCCCCCATATCAAGAGAAAATATTGTTGCATTTGATAAAACTTCAGGCACTTGCCCATCAACAATACGCTTTGCCAACCCCTCAATTATAGCTGTTTTCCCTACTCCAGGATCACCAACCAAAAGCGGATTGTTTTTTGACCTTCGACATAAAATCTGTATCATGCGTGAAATTTCTATTTCACGGCCAATTAATAAATCAATTTTTCCATTACGTGCTTTACAATTGAGATCAACACAATAATTCGTTAAAGCACTTGTTCCTCTTTCACCATTATCCGAAATCTGCTGATCTAATTGCTCTTCAAGTCCTTCAAGTAACATGGATAACCCATCATCACGCGTGACACCCTGTGAAATAAAACGTACAGCATCGTAGCGTGTCATTCCCATCTCTTGAAGAAAATATGCTGCATGGCTTTCACGTTCAGAAAAAATTGCAACAAGAACATTTGCCCCCGATACTTCATCTTTTCCAGCTGATTGTGCATGAATCACCGCACGTTGGATAACACGCTGGAAAAAAGCTGTAGGCTTTGTATCCTCATCAGCTCTAATCTGTTCATCTAACTCTGAGCGAAGATAATTGGTTAAGCGCTCTCGCAATTCCTCCACATCTACTTGGCAAGCCTGAATAACGGAATTTGCATCGGCATCATCTAACAGCGCAAGTAGAAGATGCTCTAGTGTTGCATATTCATGACGTGCTTGAGTAGCAATTGTTAATGCACGATGCAAAACCTCTTCAAGACTAGGTGTAAAAGATGGCATAGCTCCTCACTTCCATTCCATTACACATTGTAACGGATGTTCATTTTGACGCGCACATTCCCTCACTTGTAATATTTTCATTTCAGCGACTTCATAAGTGTAAGTCCCACATTCTCCTATCCCATTGTGATGAACATTTAACATTATCCGCGTTGCCTCTTCGAAACTTTTTTTAAAAAAGTTCTTCAAAACGAAAACAACAAAATCCATAGGTGTGTAATCATCATTAAGCAAAAAAACTCGACATAATTTAGGTTTTTCGAGTTTTTCTCTAGCCTTAGGCATTATAACCGCACCATGCCTACCTTCATCCCAATTCTTGCCCTTTTCATTATGCATAATATGAGCTATAGAGTTTATTATGAGCATCTGTCCCATTATCGTTTTCCATGCAGCACATTTTTATTAATTTTAAATTCTTTCATAACTATTGCAATACCTGTTTGTATTAGAAAAAAATTTCCCTCTATGGTTAGACTTCAATCACTCACTCATAAAATAACTTCTGTAAACAAATTAGTAATACCATTCGTCTAAACTGCATCAATAAATTACAGAAAAGGAAGCTTTATAGAAGTTTTTTAGGATAAATGGAGAAATAGGATACTGCAAGTGTATATTAATTATCAAAAAATTATGCGCTACTGTAAAACAATAGCAATTTCTTTTGTTATGTTAGCTTTTTCTTACTGTTGGGCATCCGCCACACCTCAAGGCGCCTATCCTGATAAGTATGCGGCTATTGTTATAGATGCTACTACGGGAAAAACTTTATTTCAAGCCAATGCAACACTGAAACGTTATCCTGCTTCTTTAACAAAAATGATGACATTGTACTTACTCTTTGAAGCTATGCAGATGCGTCGTGTGACACCAAATACACCAATTCCTGTTTCACATTATGCAGCAATGCGTCCACCGACAAAAATTGGATTTAAAGCAGGCCAAACAATTTCTGCAGAATCAGCAGCTAAAGCACTCATTACAAGATCCGCAAATGATGTTGCTGCTGCCATTGCAGAATATCTTGGAGGTAGTGAAAAAAAATTCGCTCAAATGATGACAGTAAAAGCTCGTAAACTTGGCATGAAACATACACATTTTGCAAATGCTTCAGGACTTCCGGATGTGCACAATTATTCTACAGCACGAGATATAGCGACTTTGTCATTAGCTTTACGTAAACATTTTCCCAAACAATATAAATTGTTCAAAACAAAAAGTTTTAATTTCCGTGGACATAAAATTAACAGCCACAATAAACTTGTTAAAATAATGAAAGGTGTCGATGGAATTAAAACAGGCTACACACAAATGTCAGGTTCTAATTTAGCAACTTCGATGCGTCTTGAGGGGCGCTCTATTGTCGCTGTTGTTATGGGAGGTAAATCATCTACTGCACGTGACGAGCATATGGCTAGCTTATTGAATCAATATTTGCCCAAAGCAAGCCAAATGAAAAGTGGTGAACGTTTAATAGCTTCTGTACGCTATCACTTACCCACTGGGGCCAATACTCCTATACCGACCATTAAAGCTGATTCAAGTAATTTTGACGATGAAATTTCGACTATGTTGACAGCATTTGCAGAACAACCTAAAAACTCCAATATCGCAATAACGGCTGTCAATAAGGTAATTATACCAATACCGAATCCTCAAAAAACTATACCGGCTGAGACTCATAAAATTGTAACAGTCTCTTTGTCCGAAAATGCCGGATGGGCTATCCAAATTGGTTCTCTTCCTAGTGAAGAACAAGCAAAAACTCTACTTTTAAAAGCAAAAAATATAGCTTTTTCTACTTTAAAGCACGCATCTTCACACATGCAACTGTTTGAAAAAAATGGGCGGCGTTATTACCGAGCGCGCTTTACAGGGTTTCAATCAAAAAAAGCTGCATTTGACGCTTGCTCTACATTAAAGAAAGCAAATTTTAACTGCTATACTGTAGCCTACTAAAAATTTTTGAATTCTGCGTTAAGGATAGTATTATGACAGATAATGCTTTTGCTTCATTCCATAAAAAAGAAATTTTATTGAAGCAATCATCCCTCCTTTCATTGCGTCCTCTTCACGATGCTGCCGCAAAACTTACTGGTTTAAAATATAATTCTACTGCATTAGATACACAGTCTCTTGTTAACCTTCTCATTTGCCAAACAATGCGCAACCGTCGTCTCATAATGCCTCCTGTACGCATTCATTTACGCGTTGCGAGCCAAACTGGTAATGTGCCTATTAAAATCCGTTTAGGAGCAACAAATATTTAATTCTACAGACCCTCTCTAAAAAATTATTTTATTATTAACCATTATCTACAGCCTTAGAAAACCTTTTGATAAACATACTTTTTTCTTAAATTGTTGAATTTTCTGACAGCTTTTCCAACTATCCAATATCTCCAAGCTTTCAATAAAACATTGTTAAGGACATAAAAATACCCAATATTTTTCCACTTTTGGATTTAATATAAAAAATTATCCTTCATATCTTTCTGGAAAAATGAATAGCTTCATTAGATGAAAGCTTATCATTTGGTGGGATTATTGTAAAAGTTCAATAAAGAAAATCCCTCTTAATAACGCTCCCTATACAACATAAACGCTGTAAAAAAAAACAATCTCACTTCTCTTACTTGTATTTATGTCAACAGGCACAGAAAATTGGAAAATACAAATACTATCGATGAAAAAACGTAAATAAATTATCAGATTAAATATTATGATAACGATTCCCATAAGATTTTAATTTATAATTATAATTTATTTTTTGCATATTGAACAAGAGATTTTCGTAAAATACTCTTATTTTACTTCTTATATTGAATCAGTCAAAATCGCTCGCTTGCTCATCACGAGCAAAATTGACATATAAAGCATTTACAAAAGGAATCAAAGTATCCCTTATGAATCATTTCAAGTACTAGGATCTTTTGTAATATTGAAAGTTGAAAAAAGGATGATAGTGCTGGTTTTCTCCCTTTATAAATAAAGATGCTAATACTCTATAGATTTTATACCATTCATGGAAAACTTACATTATATTATTCATATGCAAGATACTGATTTATAAAGATAATTAATTATTTTGTTTGTTAGATGAGAATCTCGAATATCGTAAGATTCTCTCATTTAAAATCTGTTTATGTTGAATCAATCAAAACCGTCTCTTGCATGTTATGAGCGAGATTAGTGTGTAGCGTGAAACTGTCCCAAAAAGACTAAAAATGCCTATAATGAACCGTTTCAAATGCCAAGTGCTTTAGTCCCCCTGTACAGAGGGGGGGCTCTGGTAAAGTGTGTAACCATGCCAGCGTACTTCTTTTTATTAAGCATAAAGATAGAGACAGCTCAATGGATTTACCGTTATATCATTCACAGGTGCCATCGCGAAATGAGCTTGGGGGGAGGCCTGAGAGATATTTTTTTAAAACGAACTCACGAACGCGTAACACGACAATGTTCTATCGTGTGCATTCTATTCTCATGAGAATTTTTATAAATATTTCTTAATGTATACGTTATTATTTATTTTAATTTTTTTGTCGGTACAAAATTTATAAATAAAAAAGATATTTCCAATATATCTCTTAATTATTGTAAATTAGTGTTTTTTTCAAGGCATTTTTTATCATACTAGGTAGAAAAAAACTTCACTTTTAAAAAATTAAAACCTTTAAAATTCTACTTTCTTCATCATAATTATTCAGACTTAAAACAAATTTTCCTTGGATCCTCAGGCATAATCTTCCATTACTTAAAAGATATATGGCTATGGAAACTTTTTAAAGCCATAAAACCCAGCTAAAAATAATGGCAGATTGATCACTAATTTTACTTTACGCTTTCTTATTTTTTCCAAATTAAACTTTTTTCCTATTTTAGAGACAAATCAAACAGATGTAGAACACTCTCGCCTCCAAGCTTGCATGAAAAAGCTATTATTCGTTAAGAAAACACTGAATCATCTCAGATTTATTTCAAACTACTGCTGCATTAAAGCGGAATTTTGATTTATAAGGAACAAAAAACATAAGCTTTATTAGGAAATACGATCTCTCTCCAAAAAGTCCAGTTATGGATTGAAAAATGTTCCAGCTCTTAACAAGATATCGCATTGACTGCAAGACCACCTTTACTTGTCTCTTTATAGCGTTCACTCATATCATGACCAGTCTGGCGCATTGTTTCTATACAAGCATCAAGAGAAACAAAATGATCTCCATTACCATATAATGCAAGAGAAGAAGCCGTTACCGCCTTAACAGCTCCCATTGCATTACGCTCAATACAAGGCACTTGTACAAGACCTGCAACAGGATCACATGTCATTCCCAAGTGATGTTCAAGCGCAATTTCTGCCGCATTTTCAATTTGAGCTGGTGTTCCACCTAACGCTGCGGTCAACCCTGCTGCGGCCATTGAAGATGCCGTTCCAACTTCACCTTGACACCCAACTTCTGCACCAGAAATAGAGGCATTATGTTTGATAACACCGCCTATAGCTGCTGCCGTTAATAGAAAATTATGTATTCCCTCTCGATCTGAATCATCATTAAACTGAAGATAATAACGCAAAACGGCTGGGACGACACCGGCTGCTCCATTTGTTGGTGCTGTAACAACACGACCACCCGCTGCATTTTCCTCATTGACTGCTATAGCATATACCGAAAGCCAATCATTTGCCCAAAGTGGATAATTGTAATTTTTCTTTTGTTTTTCCAAAAGCGTTTCATGCAGCTTTTTAGCGCGCCTTAAAACACGCAATCCACCAGGCAACTCACCTTCTTGTGAAAGACCTCTATCAATGCAATTTGTCATCGCTGAAAAAATTTCATCAAGCCCTACATCAAGAGAAGAACGCTCTATCTTTGTTTCTTCATTTAAGCGCTTCATTTCAGCAATTGAAAGCCCTGATTTTTCTGCCATTGATAACATTGTACAAGCAGAATCGAATGGATATGGTACCTCAAATGCTTCTGGTTGTATATTATCATTCATATGGCTTAATTCATCCTCAGTCACAACAAAGCCACCACCGATAGAATAATAAATCTGCCGCAACAGAACATTCCCATCAGTATCAAGTCCTTCAAAGGCTAGTCCATTTGTATGTCCAGGGAGGATTTGCTTTCGTTCAAAAATAAGATCACGTTGCACATCAAACTGATAAGCGGGATGACCTTCTGGTTGCACTTTTTTTTCACGTATAACTTTTTCTAACAAAAACCCCATGCTATCAGGATCAACAGTAGAAGCTTTTTCTCCTAAAAGTCCTAATATGATAGCTCTATCTGTTGCATGACCAATACCCGTGAAAGCTAAAGAACCATAAAGATAAACACGTATACGAGAAACTTGAACATCAGACGACTGAGAAAAATCTCCTATCTTTTGCAAAAACATATTAGCAGCAGTCATTGGTCCCATCGTATGTGAGCTAGAAGGACCAATCCCAATTTTAAAAAGTTCAAAAACAGATAGAAACACGTATCACCTTAAACTATAGTACAGCTTGAGCATATATGCTTTTTCATAACGTTTCTTCCGTTTAAAATCAAATTGCGAGATAAACTAAAAAAATGACAACAATAAACACGAATGTCGCTCGTCTTGCTACCACCCAACACTTTCTTTCTATAGTGTTTTCCATTAGCCAACCTTTAAAACGGACAATGCCCCTAGAGTCACCACTCCCAATGTTCCAAACGTAGTAAAATAAGTGTTAATATGCAATATTAAAATTCAATAAGGATGAGAAATCTTATCGGAAATATTTTTCATAATGCACTAAGTTCTTCAAAACATATGCTTAATTGTATAAAATATTTTATGGGTATGTTTCAATGAAACGTACAAATTTTTCTAACGATTCTCGTTCTGTCTCAAAATTGTTTTCTGGAGCACTCATATCGCGATAACCAAGTGCCATACCACAGATAATATGGCGATCAGAAGGAATAGATAAAAGCGTACGAATCTGTTTATGATAATCAGCAAAAGCAGCTTGAGGACAGGTATCTAATCCAAATCCACGTGCAGCTAACATAATGGTCTGCATAAACATACCCAAATCAAGCCAACTCCCCATTTCCATGTCGTGATCCATTGTAAATAAGAGTCCTACAGGTGCATCAAAAAATAAAAAATTTCGCGCCTTTTGATGAAGTATTTTTTCTTCATCACCTTTTTGAATTCCAAGACTCTGATAAAGATCCAAACCAACTTTTCGACGCCTTGAAATATAAGGCTCACGCCACTGACGTGGATAATAACTATATTCACGCTCTCCTTTTACACCTGAAAGCACAAGTTGTGAAAGCTCTTGCCCTACTTTCTGTAATACACTTCCTGTAAGCACAATTACTTGCCATGGCTGAATATTTGTTCCAGATGGTGCACGTGCTGCAAGTTTTAAGATTTCTTTGATTGTTTCCAAACTAACTGGCTGATCAGTAAAAGCGCGAATTGACTTTCGTGACAATATAGATTGAAAAACACTCATAGGAGAAACTGTCATTGTTTTTACTTTCTTTATGAAAAATAGTTTTTTCTTATCAAGAATAATATACTGCGAAAATACCTTTGCAGCTTTTTCAAACACTCTATTTCTTTAAATGACTTACACATTTCACGCAGTGGTAAATATTCCCCTTAGAGACGGTATAATCTATCTCTTTTAAGAGAAAGAAATTAGTCTAAAAGAAGACAAAATAAATTTATAATCAATGACTACCCCCCAACTCCGCTAAGCTCTCAAAAAAACTCTCTTCAATTCGTTCTAAATCCTGTAGAAGATCATCAACATCATGCTGCATCTGCTTTAAATCAGTTCGTTTTTTATGAATTCCTGCAATTAATTTCTTAAGCTTTTTCTCATCATCAGGTGGTTTTCCAACCATTGTCAACATATCAGATATTTCAGACAACAAAAATTTTACTCTGTTAGCATACAGGATTTGTTTTAACTTATGACGATCCGTTTATGTATAAATCCGTGTACTTCCACACCGAAAAGGGATAAGAAGTCCCTCTTCTTCATAGCAAAGTTCGAGCTATTATTGAAAACTCACGTGTTAATTTTCCAATTGAATAATATTCGTACATTTTATTATTCTGTCTGCATAGATCACATTGTTATAAGAAATATGTCTATTTTTTATATAACTTAATAAGCACCCCAATCTCTACTTTCCTGCATTCTAATTTATAAGAAAATACATTCTTATCGTACAAGCATTGTATAATAGAGAATCAATTATTTTTTAGATTCCAGAAAAGACTATTGATTTTTCATTATAAGTCTTTTTAAAGCTTTGTAGAAGATATCAATCAAAAAATTTCCTCAAATTCAAAATCAATCATTATTTGATTTGTAGATAATCAACTCTTTTCCTTGAATATGATTTTTGAGTTTCACATATTTGGGAAAAAACTTTCTATACTGCTTTTAGAAATTAAGAAACTTTAAAATAAAGTAACAAAAAAGATAAGCATCATTACAAAACAATAAGCTACTAAAGATGTTTAAAATAACTATCGCCTTATAATTTTTGATATTTTTCAAGAAAATATACAACTTCTGTATTTCGAAATAAAAAAACGTCTGAACGTTCTATTCAGACGTTTTTTATTATGTGATGTTGTATTTAAATTATTCAGCAACGGCCCCAGTTGTCATATTTGTCAACATAGCCTTAGCCACTTCGTTATTACTAGACTTACGCTGCTCATCTACAATCAAATCATCACGAACTGCAGCAATACGACGGATTTGAGAAATTGTACCACCCGTACCTGCTGGAATAAGACGACCGACAATAACGTTCTCTTTAAGTCCTTGCAAAGTATCAATTTTACCAGAAACTGCGGCTTCAGTAAGAACACGTGTTGTTTCCTGAAACGATGCCGCCGAAATGAAAGAAGGCGTTTGAAGAGAAGCTTTTGTAATTCCAAGAAGAATGGGATTACCAGATGCAGGTTTCTTACCTTCTGCAATCAAATTATCATTGATTTCATCAAGTTCAATACGATCAACATTATCACCTGGAATATAACCAGAATCTCCAGATTCAGTAATTTCAACTTTTTGCAACATTTGACGAACAATCACTTCAATGTGCTTATCATTAATAAGAACTCCCTGCAAACGATAAACCTCCTGAATCTCATTAACAAGATAAGATGCCAAAGCTTCAACCCCCTTAATCGCCAAGATGTCATGAGGTGCTGGATTACCATCAAGGATATAATCTCCCTTTTCAATTTGATCGCCTTCTTGGAAGTGGAACAACTTACCTTTTGGAATCAAGTATTCTACTGCCTCAAGAGTTTCATCATTTGGTTCAATAATGATACGACGTTTATTCTTATAACCACGGCCAAATCGAATTGTACCACTAACTTCAGCAATAATCGCATGATCCTTTGGACGACGCGCTTCAAAAAGCTCAGCCACACGAGGAAGACCACCCGTAATATCTTTCGTCTTGGCACTTTCCATTGGCAAACGAGCAATAACATCACCAGCCTTAACATGAGCACCAAGCTCAACAGAAAGAATAGTTTCCACTGACATCATATAACGGGCTTCACCTCCCTTATACAATTTAGCAATGGATTCACCTTCTTTATCCGTGTGAATAATAATAGCTGGTTTAAGATCCGCACCACGTGGATTAGCGCGCCAATCAATCACCAAACGCTTCGTAATACCCGTAGATTCATCAGCTGTTTCAGTGACAGATAAACCATCAATCATATCTTCAAAACCCACATAGCCTTCAACTTCCGTTAAAATTGGACGTGTATAAGGATCCCATTCTGCTATACGTTGGCCACGTTTAACCACATCACCATCATCAACAAAAATATGAGCACCATAGCTAACACGATGTACAACGCGCTCTTTTCCTAATTCATCCTTGATAAGGATAGCCATATTACGCCCCATAACAACCAAATGGCCTTCAGAGTTACGAACCACATTACGATTACGAATCTCCACCTTACCTTCATAAGATGCCTCTAAATACGATGAATCAACAACCTGCGCAGTTCCTCCTAAGTGGAAAGTACGCATAGTAAGCTGTGTTCCCGGCTCACCAATGGATTGAGCAGCAATAACACCAACGGCTTCTCCCTGATTAACAGGTGTTCCACGCGCCAAATCACGACCATAGCATTTTGCACAAACACCAAGACGTGTTTCACATGTTAATGCAGAACGAATTTGAACAGATTGAATCCCAGCTGCTTCAATCTTCGCGACATCAGCTTCCTCAATCATTGCTCCACCTTCAAGGATAACCTCTCCAGAGACAGGATGTAGAATATCAACAAGCGCTGTACGACCAAGAATTCTTTGCCCAAGGGAGGCAACAATTTGTCCTGCATCAACAATCGGCTGCATGGTAAGCCCTTTTGCGGTACCACAATCAACTGCTGAAATAATAGCATCCTGTGCAACATCAACAAGACGCCGTGTTAAATAACCAGAGTTCGCCGTCTTTAACGCGGTATCAGCAAGTCCTTTACGTGCACCATGCGTGGAATTGAAGTATTCATTAACAGTTAGACCTTCTTTAAAATTTGAAATAATGGGTGTTTCAATAATTTCACCCGATGGTTTTGCCATTAATCCACGCATACCGGCCAATTGTCTCATCTGGTTAGCAGAACCACGAGCACCAGAGTGCGACATCATATAGATAGAATTCATCGGCCGTTGACGACCTGTTTTAGGATCAAAATCGACAGCTTGAATACGTTTCATCATTTCATCTGCGACGCGATCTGTACATTTACCCCAAGCATCTACAACCTTATTGTATTTTTCACCTTGTGTAATCAAACCATCATTATATTGCTGTTCGTACTCCTTAGCCAAAGCTTCTGTTTCTGCGACTAAACGCGACTTACTATCAGGAATAACCATATCGTCCTTACCGAATGAAATTCCTGCACGACAAGCATAAGAAAAGCCAAGCTGCATAATACGGTCACAAAAAATAACCGTCTCTTTTTGTCCACAGTGCCGATAAACATGATCAATCATTTTAGAAATGTTCTTTTTCGTCATCTCTTGATTGACAATATCAAATGAGATATCCGCACTTTTTGGCAAAAGCTCACCGATAATCAAACGACCAGGTGTCGTATCATAAAGTTTAGAGACTTCTTTTCCATCCTTCCCCATATTCTTAACACGGCCTTTAATCTTCGTATGAAGCGTTATAACCTTATTTTCCAAGGCATAATGAAGCTCACCTATATCAGAAAAGGCCATTCCTTCACCTGGTTCTTTTTCAGAAACAATTGAAAGATAATAAAGACCAAGAACCATATCCTGTGAGGGAACAATAATGGGAGCACCATTGGCCGGATGAAGAATATTATTGGTGGACATCATCAAAACACGGGCTTCAAGTTGTGCTTCAAGAGAAAGCGGAACATGAACCGCCATCTGATCACCATCAAAATCCGCATTAAAAGCAGTACACACCAATGGATGTAGCTGTATAGCTTTTCCCTCAATCAAGATAGGCTCAAAAGCTTGAATTCCCAAACGGTGCAATGTTGGTGCACGATTGAGCAAAACAGGGTGTTCACGAATAACCTCATCCAAGATATCCCAAACTTCTGGATGTTCTTTTTCAACAAGCTTCTTTGCCTGCTTTACCGTTGATGAATAGCCTTTTGCATCAAGCCGCGCATAAATAAAAGGCTTAAATAATTCAAGAGCCATTTTTTTGGGAAGACCACATTGATGCAATTTTAATTCAGGACCCGTCACGATAACAGAACGCCCCGAGTAATCAACACGCTTCCCAAGTAAGTTCTGACGAAAACGTCCTTGCTTGCCCTTCAACATATCTGATAAAGACTTAAGAGGACGTTTATTGGCTCCAGTAATCACACGCCCACGCCGTCCATTATCAAACAATGCATCAACAGCTTCTTGTACCATACGCTTTTCATTGCGTACGATAATTCCAGGAGCTCGCAATTCAATCAGCCGTTTCAAGCGGTTATTACGATTAATAACACGCCGATAAAGATCATTCAGATCTGATGTCGCAAAACGCCCACCATCAAGCGGAACCAATGGACGCAAATCCGGTGGAATAACCGGAATTGTTTTCATAATCATCCACTCTGGCTTATTTCCAGATTCAAGAAAATTTTCAACGATTTTAAGTCGTTTAATCAATTTTTTCTGCTTTAACTCTGAAGTTGTTTCAGCTAATTCAAGACGCAAATCATTAGCGATTTTATCTAACTCCATACTAGCTAAAAGCTCGTAAATAGCTTCAGCGCCAATCATAGCTGTAAACTGATCTTCTCCAAATTCATCAATAGCAAGCATATATTCTTCTTCAGAAAGAAGCTGATGGAGCTTAAGAGATGTTAACCCTGGTTCGGTTACAATATAATTCTCAAAATAAAGAACCCGTTCAATATCTTTTAAAGTTAAATCTAAAAGTGTAGAAATACGGCCTGGTAATGATTTAAGAAACCATATATGCGCAACGGGTGCCGCAAGTTCAATATGCCCCATACGCTCACGACGTACGCGCGAAAGAGTAACCTCTACACCACATTTTTCACAAATAATGCCCTTATACTTCATGCGTTTATATTTGCCACATAGACATTCATAGTCCTTAATAGGGCCAAATATACGTGCACAAAAAAGACCATCACGTTCTGGTTTAAAAGTCCGATAATTAATAGTCTCAGGCTTCTTAATCTCACCATACGACCAGGACAAAATTTTCTCAGGACTCGCAATAGAAATACGAATAGAGTCAAATGTCTGCGCTGGCGCTTGAGGATTGAAAAGATTCATGACCTCGTGGTTCATGCTGTTCTCCTTCAAAGATTCTTAGAACCTGTTGTAATATCTCATTTATTTTATAACAGATCTTCTTTAAAATACATTTACTTTTAAAAATGACCTGTATAGCCTTAATAAGGTTATTGAGCCTCTTAAAGTAATAAGAGCGCAGCCCTTTTCTAGTGCGCTCCTTGAATTATTATTCTGCCGTATCAGACAATGCCCGCTGTGCAATAAGTTCACGCGCATCATCAAGCTCCACATTAAGAGCAAGTGAGCGCATTTCTTTTACCAACACATTAAAGCTTTCGGGTATACCTGCCTCAAATGTATCATCACCACGCACAATTGCCTCATAGACTTTTGTTCGACCAGCCACATCATCTGATTTTACTGTTAGCATCTCCTGCAAAGTGTATGCAGCACCATAAGCTTCAAGCGCCCATACCTCCATTTCACCAAAACGCTGACCACCAAATTGTGCCTTACCTCCTAATGGCTGCTGCGTAACAAGTGAATAGGGACCAATAGAACGCGCATGAATCTTATCATCAACAAGGTGATGCAATTTCAACATGTAAATATATCCCACCGTTACTGGACGATCAAAAGGCTCCCCAGTACGACCATCATAAAGCGTAACCTGCCCTGAACTATCTAAGCCTGCGTCTTCCAGCATCATGTTAATATCAGACTCATGTGCTCCATCAAAAACAGGCGTTGCAATTGAAACCCCTTTCTTCATCTGCAATGCCAATTTGTAAAGGCTTTCATTATCATACTGACGAACTGGTTCATTATGATTATCATCAGGCATAAGATTTTCAATACGCTGACGCAACGGCAATATATCCCCAGTCTCTTGATATAACTCTAACAAAGCACCAATCTTCTTGCCCATCCCCGCACATGCCCAACCAAGATGCGTTTCAAGAATTTGTCCAACATTCATACGACTAGGCACACCCAGCGGATTCAAGACGATATCAGCATGGGTCCCATCTTCAAGAAATGGCATATCTTCTACGGGAAGAATACGTGAAACAACACCCTTATTCCCGTGACGTCCCGCCATCTTGTCACCTGGTTGGATTTTGCGCTTCACAGCCACAAAAACTTTCACCATTTTCATGACACCAGGAGGCATTTCATCACCTCTTTGGACCTTTTCAACCTTATCCATAAAGCGACGTTGTAATGCTTCTTTTGATTCATCATATTGCTTGCGCAAAGCTTCAATTTCATTTTGAAGCTTTTCATCCTCAACAGCAAATTGCCACCACTGGGATCGCGGATAATGCCCCATTACTGTACTATCAAGCTTTTTACTACCCGAAAAGCCTTTCGGACCTTCTACAGCAACTTTACCTGTCAACATATCGGTGAGGCGCGCATAAACATTGCGATCAAGAATAGACTGTTCATCATCACGGTCTTTTGCTAAACGCTCAATTTCTTCACGCTCAATTGCCATCGCACGTTCATCTTTTTCCACGCCATGGCGATTAAAAACGCGAACTTCAACAACAGTACCAAAAGTCCCAGGAGGCATACGCATAGAAGTATCACGAACATCGGATGCCTTTTCCCCAAAAATTGCACGCAGAAGCTTTTCTTCCGGCGTCATGGGACTTTCACCTTTCGGGGTAATCTTTCCAACTAAAATATCACCTGGTTGAACTTCAGCACCAATATAAATAATGCCAGCTTCATCAAGATTTCTTAACGCTTCTTCCGCAACATTAGGAATGTCGCGCGTAATTTCCTCAGGTCCAAGTTTTGTATCGCGTGCCGCAACTTCAAATTCCTCGATATGAATTGAAGTAAACACATCATCAGCAACAATGCGCTCGGATAACAAAATAGAATCTTCATAATTGTATCCATTCCAAGGCATAAAGGCTACGAGAACATTCCGCCCAAGAGCCAAATCACCAAGATCCGTGGATGGACCATCTGCAATGATATCACCTTTCTCTACCCTATCACCGACATGTACAAGAGGACGCTGATTAATACAAGTGGACTGATTAGAACGCTGAAATTTCTGTAAGCGGTAAATATCAACGCCTGATTTTGAAGGATCTAAATCTTCTGTTGCACGGATAACAATACGGGTAGCATCGACTTGATCAACAACACCACTACGTTTTGCACTCACAGCAGCTCCTGAATCGCGCGCAACAATAGATTCCATTCCCGTCCCAACAAATGGCGCTTCAGCGCGTACAAGAGGAACTGCTTGACGCTGCATGTTCGATCCCATAAGCGCACGATTCGCATCATCATTTTCCAAAAAAGGAATAAGCGCTGCTGCAACTGAAACCAACTGTTTTGGTGAAACATCCATCAAATCAACATGATCACGCGGCGCCATTAAAACTTCACCAGCATGACGGCAAACAACAAACTCTTCTATAAAACGACCTTCGTTATCTAATGAAGAATTAGCCTGAGCGACATAATGCTTTGCTTCTTCCATCGCTGAAAGATAAATAACTTCTTTTGTGACTTTTCCATCAATAATTTTTCGATATGGGCTTTCAATAAAGCCATATTTGTTAACTCGCGCAAATGTTGCTAAGGAGTTAATCAGACCAATATTGGGGCCTTCTGGTGTTTCAATCGGACAAATACGACCATAATGCGTAGGATGTACGTCACGGACTTCAAAACCCGCACGTTCACGAGTCAAACCACCTGGACCAAGAGCAGAAAGACGGCGCTTATGGGTAATTTCTGACAATGGATTGGTTTGATCCATAAACTGCGACAATTGTGAAGACCCAAAAAATTCACGGACTGCTGCTGCCGCAGGCTTTGCATTGATCAAATCCTGTGGCATAACTGTATCAATTTCAACCGATGACATACGCTCTTTTATCGCACGTTCCATACGAAGAAGACCAATGCGATATTGATTTTCCATCAACTCCCCGACGGAACGAACGCGACGGTTGCCAAGATTATCAATATCATCAATTTCACCACGTCCATCACGCAATTCAACCAACATCTTAACAACAGCAAGAATATCCTCTTGGCGTAAAATGCGAACTGTGTCTGGACAATCAAGATCCATACGTAAATTCATCTTAACACGCCCGACAGCTGAAAGATCATAACGCTCTGGATCAAAAAACAATGAATGGAACATTGCTTCTGCTGTATCGATTGTTGGAGGTTCACCTGGACGCATCACCCGGTAAATATCAAATAACGCATCCTGCCGACTTTCATTTTTATCCACCTTCAAAGTATTGCGGATGTAAGCGCCAATATTCATGTGATCAATATCAAGAATATTGACTTGATCAGCACTAACATCGAGCAGAACTTTTAATACTTTTTCGTCAATTTCATCACCAGCTTCAAGGTAGATTTCACCTGTTTCGTAATTGACGATATCTTCGGCTAGATAACAACCTAATAAATCATCTTCACTAACTTTAACCGCTTTAAGTCCTTTTTCTACCAAAGACTTCGCAGTACGAACTGTTAATTTTTTACCAGCCTCCGCAACGACTTCACCACTATCTGCATCTATAAGGTCAGAAATGAGCTTCATTCCTTTAAAGCGATCCACAGAATAAGGAACTCGCCATCCTTCTCCATCACGCTCATAAGTCACTTTATCATAAAACGTCGATAAAATATCCGACGCATCCATACCTAATGCCATCAAAAGACTAGTAACAGGAATCTTGCGCCGTCGATCAATACGCGCATAAATGATGTCCTTAGCATCAAACTCAATATCAAGCCAAGAACCACGATACGGAATAACACGAGCAGCAAAAAGAAGCTTTCCTGATGAATGGGACTTTCCTTTATCATGGTCAAAAAAGACACCAGGAGAACGATGCATCTGAGAAACAATAACACGCTCCGTACCATTAACAATAAAGGTACCATTCGTCGTCATTAAAGGCATATCGCCCATATAAACGCCTTGCTCTTTAATGTCTTTGATATCTTTGGAGCCAGTATCCTCATCAACATCAAAAACAATCAAACGCAATATGACCTTTAATGGGGCAGCATAAGTTAAATCACGTTGACGGCACTCTTCAACATCAAATTTTGGTAAATCAAATTCATAACCTACAAACTCAAGCATAGCTGTACCGGAAAAATCTGAAATAGGAAAAACCGATTTAAAAACAGCTTGCAAACCTTCATCTGGTCGCCCACCTTTCGGTTCCTCAACCATGAGAAATTGATCGTATGAGGCTTTTTGAACCTCAATAAGATTCGGCATTTCTGCTACTTCAGGAATCTTACCAAAAAATTTCCGTACGCGCTTACGACCATTGAATTGAGACATCATTGCGTGAGTCTGAGCCATCGTCGCTCCTTGATCTTTACTCTTCAAGGTAGACCAACCTTGAAAGCCTTATACCATTAACCTGCATATGCAGACCAGTTCACTTGACACTCAATAATGAGCATCATTAACTTTCCCCACCAACATAAGCCATTTATCTCTTTGACTCTATGATGAAGGGGTAAGTAATCCAAACCTATCCCATTCCTGTTACGAAACCATTGGGAAAAGTTTTTTACTCATTATTTTCCCTCTTTGTATTAAGAGAAAGAAAATCGGCGAACATAAATGCCCGCCGATAAAATTAAATTTACTTAAGTTCCACCTTAGCACCGGCAGCTTCAAGTTGAGATTTAATTTTTTCTGCTTCTTCTTTAGAAGCAGCCTCTTTAATAGGCTTAGGTGCACCTTCAACCAGATCTTTAGCTTCTTTAAGACCAAGTCCAGTAAGAGCACGAACTTCCTTAATAACATTAATTTTTTGTGCGCCACCTTCAACAAGAATAACATCAAATTCTGTTTTTTCTTCAGCAGCTGGAGCAGCAGCACCAGCAACAGCAGCGACAGCTACAGGAGCAGCAGCCGAAACTCCCCACTTTTCTTCAAGTAACTTAGAAAGCTCAGCGGCTTCCAAAAGGGTTAGATTAGAAAGGTCTTCTACGATCTTCTCTAGATCAGCCATTTTTAAATTCCTTCAATTAAAAGATTTGAACCATTATTAAATCTTATTCAAAAAAACAGAAAAGCATTAAAGCTCTTCCATAAACGTGAATACAAACAGCCTTAAGCCGCCTTATCCTCCTGAGCATATGCTCCAATGACACGTGCAACCTGACCAGCAGGGGCATTAACAACCTGTGCAATACGGGTCGCAGGGGTAGAAATCATACCCACAAGTTTTGCACGCAACTCGTTTAATGAAGGCAATGAAGCCAATGACTTCACAGCATCTACAGTTAAACTTGTTGCACCCATTGAACCGCCAAGTATGACAAATTTGTCATTGCTTTTCGCAAAATCAACAGCAACTTTCGGTGCTGTGATTGGATCTTCTGAATAAGCAATAAGTGTTTGTCCAGTAAACAAACCCACTATCGATTCAGATTCCGTGCCCTGAAGAGCGATTTTAGCAAGACGGTTTTTGGCGACCTTAACGGCACCGCCAGCTTCACCCATTTTCGAACGCAGATCATTCATCTGTGAAACTGTCAGACCGGAATAATGTGCAACAACAACAGAACCAGACTTCCGAAAAGCCTCGTTAAGCCATGTAACAAATTCGCGTTTTTCCGCTCTATTCACTGTCTCTCTCCATTTAACAGATTTGCTTAAAACAAACCTGTTGGTTACCTTTGATAACATAAAATACTTCATGTCACCGATGAGGATCCTGTCCCCTTTTTCACGCACAGCGTTCAAAGGCAACCTTGGCTCAAACCCTTTAAGTCTTTTAACTCTCAGTTTTTACCCCAGTCTCATGCAGGTTTTTTTGATTAAGATACTTAAAAGCATCACCTACAATCTCGGACAGGATATTCCGGAATTTCTCCCGGTACAACCTAAGCCCTATAAAGCTTAGATAGCGAGCTGATCAAAATCAGCATTTTAAATACAATTTTGATATTCCCATACCCCAAAACAAAATTATAAATCAGCTTATACTAGCTCTGAACGAACCGTTGCTGGATCAACTTTAACACCAATTCCCATAGTCGACGAAACAGCAACGCGCTTAATATACTCACCTTTTGCACCTTGCGGTTTGGCTTTAATAACTGCACTTGCAAAGGCTTTTATATTTTCTACGATTTTTTCAACACCAAAAGAAGCCTTACCAATACCAGCATGCACAATACCAGCTTTTTCCACACGAAACTCAACAGCACCACCTTTAGAAGCTTTGACAGCACCGGCGACATCAAGTGTTACAGTACCAACTTTCGGATTCGGCATCAAACTCCGTGGACCAAGAATCTTACCAAGACGACCAACAAGAGGCATCATGTCTGGCGTTGCAATACAACGATCAAAATCTATAGTCCCTCTATTAACGCTTTCAAATAAATCTTCGGCACCCACAATATCAGCTCCTGCCGCCTTAGCTTCCTCAGCCTTATCCCCACGAGCAAAAACGGCAACACGAATATTTCTCCCTGTTCCATTAGGCAAATGAGCAACGCCTCGAACCATTTGATCTGCATGACGAGGATCAACACCCAAGTTCATTGAAATTTCGATTGTTTCATCAAACTTAGCAACGGCACGCTCCTTAACCATTGAAACGGCATCTTTTAAAGCGTAGAGTTCATTAAAATCAATATCTTTTCGGATATTTTTTATTCTTTTTGCTACTTTTGCCATAATATTAGCCCACCACTTCCAAGCCCATCGAGCGAGCAGAACCTTCAACCATACGCATTGCTGCCTCAATGTCATTCGCATTAAGATCTTTCATCTTTGATTCCGCAATCGAACGAATTTTATCGCGAGAAATGCTTCCTACAGACACTTTACCGGGCTCTTTTGAGCCAGATTTCAGGTTTGCTTCCTTCTTTAAAAAGAATGATACAGGAGGCGTCTTGAGAGAAAAGGTGAAAGACTTATCTTGGTAATACGTAATAACAACTGGAATCGGTGCCCCCTTTTCCATTTCTTGTGTCGCTGCATTAAACGCCTTACAAAATTCCATGATATTAATACCACGCTGCCCAAGAGCTGGACCAATTGGTGGAGATGGAGTAGCAGCTCCTGCAGGAACCTGCAACTTAAGCTGACCTATACTTTTTTTTGCCATAACAATCTGCCTTTAATTTCACTGGTATACTGACAATTCATCTTGCCCGTTACCCGCTTGCAGTCACGTGGTTCGGATCATTAAGCCGACAAAAGCTATAAATCACCTCCCACTCCTTCCTTAAAGTAATTAAAACTACTCTAAGTTTAATCAGAGTTTTTCAACCTGACCAAATTCCAAATCAACAGGCGTAGGACGCCCAAAAATAAGCACTTCAACCTTAAGACGAGAGCGCTCTTCTTCAACCTCTTGAACAATTCCATTAAACGAAACAAAAGGACCATCAGCAACGCGAACTTGCTCTCCAACCTCAAACAATACAGAGGACTTTGGAGACTCAACCCTTTCCTGAACTTGTTTGAGAATTTGCTCAACCTCTCGATCAGAAATAGGAACAGGACGCGCATCCGACCCTAAAAAACCTGTCACTTTAGGCGTATTCTTAATAAGATGATAAACTTCATCTGTTAACTCAGCACGAACAAGAACATAACCAGGAAAAAATTTTCGCTCAGTATCAACTTTGCGTCCACGACGAACCTCTACAACACGCTCTGTTGGAACAAAAATCTTTTCAAAAAGATGATCAAGTCCCTTTTGCTTTGCCTCCTTATCAATAGCTTCCGCTACTTTCTTTTCAAAATTTGAATATGCCTGAACAATATACCAACGAGCTGCCACAGTCACACTTCCTTACATTCTCAACTAAAAAGATATTTCAGAAGATCAATAACCCGCCAAACACCAAAATGCATAACCTGATCCACAATAAAAAAGAAAGCTGAAGCCAATGCAGTTACCAACAAAACCATAATAGTAGAAATAACCGTCTCACGACGTGTAGGCCATTTCACTTTAATTGTTTCTGCATAAACCTGCTTCAAAAAGGTAATCGGATTGGTTTTAGATGCCATCGTCACACTATACTCTCTCTAGTCCTATTGTGTTTTATAGAACAAAATAAACAGGAAAAAACGCAAAAGCCAACTTTCAGACTTATGCAATTTCCTTACTTTCTATTCAATACCGTTTCACACACAAAAAAACAAGCCCCATATCAAAAAAAGCGAAAAAGGCAGCAAAATCCACTCCCTTATATGTAAAATCCCCCTTTGGCAGGGGCAGCAGGACTTGAACCCGCGACCTGCGGTTTTGGAGACCGCCGCTCTACCAACTGAGCTATACCCCTAACTCTCAAAACTAAAACACTTTTAACACCCCTTTAACAAGCATTATTTATTCAATGATCTTAGAGACGATACCGGCACCAACAGTACGACCACCTTCACGAATAGCAAAACGAAGTTTCTCTTCCATCGCTATCGGAACGATCAACGAAACATCCATCGCAACATTGTCACCTGGCATAACCATTTCCGTTCCTTCTGGAAGCGTAACAATACCTGTAACATCCGTCGTACGGAAGTAAAACTGAGGACGATAATTCGTGAAAAATGGTGTATGACGTCCACCTTCATCTTTTGTCAAAATGTAAGCTTCTGCTTTAAAACGTGTATGAGGTGTAACAGATCCTGGCTTTGCCAATACTTGACCACGCTCAATCCCTTCACGGTCAACACCACGTAGCAGAGCCCCTATATTATCACCCGCTTGACCTTGATCCAAAAGCTTGCGGAACATTTCAACGCCTGTAACCGTCGTCTTAGACGTTGGACGAATACCGATAATCTCGATTTCCTCTCCA
>NZ_JBHIND010000052.1:0-81995 GCF_042194695.1 Bartonella sp. CM86QHHN | reverse complement strand
ATTCATCTCAAAACAGAGAAAAGTAAATTCCAAACAGATGTTTTTCTTCCCATTTTACCGGAATTAGCTAAAACGCTTGAAACTGGTCCTATTGGAGAAGAAACATTTATCTGTAGTAAAGTGAATCAAAAATTCACCAAAGAAAGCTTTGGGAATGGATTTAGAGACGCTTGTAATGCGGCTGGAATTAAAAAATCGGCGCATGGATTAAGAAAATTAGCCGCAACACGTGCAGCTAATTCTGGAGCAACAGTATCACAATTGAAAGCAATTTTTGGCTGGACAGAAGATCAGATGGCATCCCTTTATACAAAGAGTGCAGATCGTAAAAGACTAGCTCTTGAAGCTATAAAAAAGCTCCAAAAAAGTTAGGGGCAGAGACAAAAAAACGTAATAGAATCAAAATTCATTAATTCCCTTATATTCTATATAATTCTTTGATTTTATTTACTCTATACCCGCCCCTTGGGCGTACCATGTTTCTTTTTTCTATGTGTAATATATTCATTTTATTTGTGTTTTTAAAAATGAGGGATGCATAAATAAAAATGAGGGAATAAGATTTTAAAAGGAATCTCTTCGTAAAAAGGATACAAGAATCATTAGGTGATTAATTTCTTTGTTGCATTTCGAGGATAGTGCTTTACTGCGCATAGTTAATAACAATAAGAATCGATAAAACATAAGAATTAGAAGATTCTAGCTCGCGATACGGTAATTTTATAAGTCATATTCTTGCGTATGCTGTTAATTTTTAAATTAAAACCAGCCGCATCATTTATACGTTTTTTTCAACCTTCAAAATTGAAGTTTATCTCAAACGCATTTTATATGAAGCATTTCTAATTACAGTGCCTTTGTTATCACATTAAACTTTTTATAAACAAACAGACCGTAAGCTTAGAATTGAAATAGCAATATAAAAATAGTTTCTTATTCACCTAACACAACAAATCAAGAAACTATAATTCAGAATACGATCAACTTATTAAATGGAATCTCTGATAATAAAAACGCATAATCCCCGTCCCTCGGTGATCTAACTACCTTATCTATTAAACAGATTCTTCATCAATCATAGAATAATTATAGATTTGCAAACACATCACTTCTTTTCAAAAATTAAACCCTCCAACAAAATTTTACACTCTATTGATAATATATTCTAAAAGCTCATATTTGAATGCTTTTTTCCCTTGTTTTTACTTTTCATTATAAACTTGAAAGTGTTATACAAGTAGTATCGCTTAAAAGAAAAAGGATTTCTAATGGTAAAGATCAAAGTAGAAAACCCCGTTGTTGAACTTGATGGGGATGAGATGACCCGCATCATCTGGAAATATATCAAAGATAAATTAATCCATCCCTACCTCGACATTGATCTAAAATATTATGATCTTTCCGTCGTAAATCGTGATGCAACCAATGATCAGGTAACTATCGATTCTGCCAATGCTATCAAAAAATATGGGGTTGGTATAAAATGCGCAACCATCACACCTGATGAGGCACGCGTTAAAGAATTTAACCTAAAAAAAATGTGGAAATCACCTAATGGCACAATCCGCAATATTTTAGGAGGAGTCATTTTTCGCGAACCCATTATCTGTAAAAATGTCCCTCGCCTTGTTCCTAACTGGACAAAGCCAATTATTATCGGACGTCACGCTTTTGGTGATCAATACAAGGCAACAGATTTTAAATTTCCAGGAAAAGGGAAATTAAGTATTAAATTTGTCGGTGATGATAATCAAGTTATTGAACATGATGTTTTTGATGCTCCAAGCGCAGGGGTTGCCATGGCTATGTATAACCTTGATGAGTCAATTCGTGATTTTGCCCGCGCATCCTTTAATTATGGACTACAACGGAATGTTCCAGTTTATCTTTCAACAAAAAATACCATTCTAAAAACTTACGATGGTCGTTTTAAAGATATCTTTCAAGAAATATTCGATACGGAATTTAAAACTGAATTTGAAAACCGTAAATTATATTACGAACACCGTCTTATTGATGATATGGTTGCTTCTGCATTAAAGTGGTCAGGTGGATACGTATGGGCATGTAAAAACTATGATGGTGATGTCCAATCTGATATTGTTGCCCAAGGCTTTGGTTCTCTGGGTCTCATGACTTCTGTTCTCATGACACCTGACGGCAAAATTGTTGAAGCAGAGGCAGCACACGGCACTGTAACACGCCATTATCGTCAGCATCAAAAGAATGAAGAAACATCAACGAACTCTATTGCATCTATTTTTGCATGGACGCGTGGACTAGCGCACCGTGCTAAACTAGATAACAATGAGAAGTTAAAAAACTTTTCCACGACATTGGAAGAAGTTTGTATTAAAACCGTCGAAGAAGGTTTTATGACCAAAGATCTCGCACTTTTGATTGGGCCTAAACAAAAGTGGCTTTCTACAACAGGTTTCCTCGATAAAATTGATGAGAATCTCAAAAAAGCAATGGGCAATTAAGTTATTACTTAAATTAAAATTCAAAGCTCTAAACAGAGCTTTGAATTTCTCTTGGCAAATTCAAAGAAGTACCTTATAAGTAAAAAGAGGATAGATTTTTATTAAATAGCAAACAACAGTGAAAAAACAGGGCTGGTCTGCGCTTTTATTGGGTAAAAATGGTCTTTGCTTTTTAACGTTTACAGGTGGAGTTGTGTTACACGCCACCAACGTTTATATTGTTATTACTATTTTACCCTCTCTTATGAATCATATTGGCAGTGAAATATATTATTCTTGGGTGGCTACTGTCTTTATTACAGCTTCACTCGTGGGTACTTCACTTGCAACAAAAATATTAGGGAAATTAGGTCCTCGCAATGCGTATGTTATTTCTGGACTTATCTTCACCCTAGGCACTTTTATGTGCAGCATTTCTTCATCTATGCCATTGTTTTTAATAGGACGCTTTATTCAAGGATTTGGAAGTGGTTCTTTGTTATCCCTATCCTATTCCATGGTACGGATTGTTTTCAGCCCATCTTTATGGTCACATGCATTAAGTATTATCTCTGGAATGTGGGGAATATCAACCTTGTTAGGACCAGCAATCGGGGGGCTTTCTGTATATTATGGGCTATGGCGAGCATCCTTTTTGATCATTGGCGTATTAGCTATATTTTTCTCACTCATCGCCTTTAAATTTTTACCAAAAAAGAATGAAAACGATGTTCCAACACCCCCTCTTCCTCTTCTCCAGCTTTTCACACTCACCTTATTGATTTTTATTATTTCTGTTGGAGGGGCTATGGAGTCTACAATAGCAAAAATTTGCGGATTAGTTATCGGACTTAGTCTTCTTTTTGTTCTAGCAAAAATCGAATCATCTACCCCTCATCCTATGTTGCCCCGCAAATCCTTTTCTTTCTCTTCTGAAATCTTTTCTGTTTACGCATTGATACTCGTTATGACAACAGTCGTATACAGTATAGAACTTTATTTTCCACTTTTTCTTCAAGAGCTTCATGGGCAAGCTCCACTTATTGCTGGTTATATAGCAGCACTTATGAGCCTAGGGTGGACATGTGGAGCCATCTCAAGTGCTGGTCTCTCCACAAAAAAAATTCGCAACATCATTGTATACTCGCCCCTATTAAAACTGTTAGGCATAATGATTCTTTTATGGCTCATCCCAACAGAAGTTTCCGCGCTTGAATATATTTTTATTATTTGCTTAGCACTGTTTTCTATTGGAATCAGTGCGGGCATAGCATGGCCACATTTGCTCACAAGGATCTTACAATGTGCAAATGATGAAGATGCTCTCCGTGCCAGTGAATCCCTTACCTCTGTACAACTATTTTCAGCAGCCTTAAGTGCAACTCTAGCAGGAGTCATCACCAATCTTGCAGGCCTCTTTAATCCTGGAGGAACAATAGGAATGATCTTAGCAGCAAAAACTCTTCTTATAGTGCTCATGGGTCTTTTATTTTGTCTTGCTATTCCATTAGCACTGCGCATTTCTTACTTCATATTGAAAAACCCAACAGGACATTCCAATAACTAAAAATAAATATAAAAATTCCTTCTTCATTAAAAAAATGAAAAATATTAAGCATGCTTCTCCATATACCATGAGATGCAAAAAACCATTAATCCACACAAAGTTAGAACACTTCCTAAAACAGCTGTATATTCATAACTATAGCCCAATTTTAAAACTAATGCTCCAGATTCAGCACCAAGAGCGTTGGCAATATTAAAAGCAGACTGCATTAATGCTCCTGCCAAAATCTGTCCCTGTAGTGCAACATCCATAATTTTTGTTTGTATAGAAGGCATAGCAGCAAAAGAAGTTCCAACAAAAAAGCATCCTATTGCCGCTGTTAACGGAGCATAGGATAAAAAGAAAAAAAGAAAAAAAACAAATACGCTCCAAAGCATAGAGAAAAATATCATCGGTGAAATGCCAATTTTAACAGCTAATTTAGGCCCCAAGAGATTTCCTATCACCATTCCCAATCCAACTAACGGCATAATAAATGGTACCCACTCAAGTGAAACACCAGAAATATGCATTAATGTTGGCTTGATATAAGTGAAAACAGAAAATAATCCTGACGCTCCCACCGACACCATCAACAAAAGAAGCCACACCTGCTTTTGCTTTAATACACCCATTTCTTGCAAAGGATTCGTTTTTGGAAAACTTGAATCACAAGGAAAAAAATTCCAAATAAGCAAGCTACACAATAAAGCAATCATACCCACAAGGACAAAAGCAATCTGCCAACCAATAAGTTGACCAATCCAAGTAGCACTGGGTGCTCCCAAAACGGTTGCAATTGTTAAGCCGAGCATAACATATCCAACAGCTTTAGAACGTTCTTTCATTTCTACCATTGAAGAAGCAACCATAGCCGCAAGTCCAAAATAGATTCCATGGGGAAGTCCACTGAGAAAGCGTAATACTACTAATATGCTAAAATCAGAAAAAAAGGCACTAGCAATATTTGCTAAGGCATAAAAAAGCATTAATCCCATCAAAACAGTTTTGCGTGATACCTGAGCTGTTGCCACAGCTAAAAGAGGTGCTCCAATCACAACTCCTAATGCATAAGCAGAAATATATTGACCAGCGGTAGGAATATCAACATAGGAACTTCGTGCCATCTCTGGCAGTAGCCCCATTGCGACAAACTCTGCAGTACCAATAGCAAAACTCCCCACGGCAAGAGCTAAAATTATTAAACGCCGTATTCTCGAATCAATTCCCAATGCAAGAACCTTTTGTTGATAAAAATCCTTCATACTATCACTTCTGGATAGGAGTTTTAACTGTAAATATCTGTAATACACACAAACAAAAATTCAAAACATTATTATACGCATGCCCAATAGTCCCCAATAAAGTTTTAGAAATATTTTGATATATAAAGCATTTTATAGAGTTTTAAGTAAGATTCTTTAATGGAAAATCTTTGAAAACCTCAAGATCATAGACGTATTCACCTATTTCTATCAGATCTACCAGATAATAAACTTTGTCTCCTCTTTTCAGCCATTGTAATTTTACAGTGAAAACTTTATTTTGCAACGATATACTATATCCTATAAATAATTCTAAAATTTGCCGAAGAATGCATTTCAAACAAGTGAATAATATCTCATCATTATCTTGATACAAAGATAAAACTTCTCCCCCAAAATTATTGTTGCTTTATTTTGCTACCTGAATACAGATCCCCCAAATCGATAAGCTATAATTTCAACTTTAGGCCATTCTTATAAATTATTATAGAGTCTTTTAAAAATTCTCATGATAATAGTGCTTGGTTTCTAGATTTATTAAATACCCTCTTTTAGACATCTTTACCCCTCCCTCATCTAACAGAGGAATCGCATCAGATATCTAACTCACTATCTGTAAATTAAAATATTCACGTAAATATATTATGATTATTTTCAGATAAATTCTATAAACAAAGCAAAAAACAAATATAATAAATTTTGTATAAGTATGTTTATTGATGTTTTATAAACATGACAATTACCGTGATTAATATTTAATTTATTATGACATAATATCTATATTTTTATTATATAAATAATATTACATAAATCTATTTTAAAGAATATTTATATATAAAAACTTAAAAAATAAAATTATAACATTTTAAATGTTGTAATTTTATTTTAGTTTTATTTTAATTTTCTAAAAATTTATCTGTTCGATTGTATATAATCCATTCTTTACCTTTAGTAATAAAAAACACAAAGTAGCTCATAAAAATACAATTTTCATACTTCTTTAAGAGTTCGCTAACGCCTCATTAACATTGTTGCTGTAAACAGTCATCAGAAACAGAAAAACTGTTTTTCTCCGGATCAGGTAGCGCGTACCGGAGTAACAGTTTCTGTTTTTATCTAGTAATTAGAAAAAGAATATGTGCCCTATAAAACCGCACTGTTATATCCTAAGATAGTGGAATTTTATAATTTTGGAAGATGTTTCTAATTTCATTTTTTAGCTAAATTTGTAAGTGCGAGAATAAATTCAATAAAAAAATGAGGCGCTATATTACGATTAATATTTTAGCGTCCTTGTGCCCATAGAGCACGCGTTTCAGCGCAAAAATCGGCATAACAGCCTTCCTCAATGGCATCACGAATTCCCTGCATAAGTTGTTGATAATAAAAAAGATTATTCCACGTCAACAACATCCCCCCAAGAGATTCACCAGATTTAATCAAATGATGCAAATAAGCACAACTATAATCATGTGCTGCTGGACAAAGTGACTGTGGATCAAGAGGAAGTGGATCTTCTGCATAACGCGCATTACGCAAATTAATTCTACCAAAGCGGGTAAAAGCTAAACCATGACGTCCTGCACGCGTCGGCATAACACAATCAAACATATCAACACCACGAGCAACACTTTGTAAAATATCATCAGGTGTCCCTACTCCCATAAGATAGCGTGGTTTATCCTCTGGTAAAATCGGACAAGTAGTATCCAATACTGCTGTCATAACACTCTGCGGCTCACCAACAGCAAGCCCTCCAATAGCGTAACCTTTTAAATCTATTTCTTTTAATGCTTGAGCAGAACGTTCACGCAGTTTCATATTATCACCACCTTGAACAATCCCAAACAATGCTTTATCTGGCTGCTCTCCAAAAGCTGTTTTACAACGCAGCGCCCACCGCAATGAAAGTTCCATAGCTTCTTCCATTTCTTTTTCAGTTGCGGGTAATGCAATACATTGATCCAACTGCATCTGGATATCCGCACCAAGAAGTTCTTGAATTTCGATAGAACGCTCTGGACTCATTTCATAGTAGGCTCCATTAATGTAAGAACGAAAAATCACACCTTGTTCAGTAATTTTACGGATTCCCGCCAATGACATAACCTGAAAGCCACCAGAATCGGTTAAAATAGGTCCGCTCCAGCGTGAAAATTCATGTAATCCTCCTAAACGCGCAACACGTTCAGCTCCTGGACGTAACATTAAATGATAAGTATTCCCCAAAATGATATCTGCACCAAGATCACGAATTTGATCCATATACATAGCCTTAACGGTTCCTGCCGTCCCAACAGGCATAAATGCGGGTGTACGAACACATCCTCGCCCCGTTATAATTTCGCCTCGACGTGCATACCCATCTTGAGCAATTTTTCTATAATGAAATGTCTTTATCATAACTCTCGTCTTTTTGATTCCATCAATGCATATCTCTATAGAAAGAAAAAAGATATCCCCTTACGAGCATTGTCAAAAGCTTTATGAATTAATTTTTGATTCGCTCAATATTGTAATCAGCATCAAAAATTAAACGAGATAAAAGAACATTTCTTGTTAAGAAACCACCATAATAAAAGTGATAATCTAGCTCCCAAAAAATAGTAAAATCCTTATAATATCATACCTCAAAATACCTACGCTTATCCTTAACAGAACTGCAACATTATTATCACAATAATTTCATCTTCACATACTTCCATAAGCAGTAACTTTGTACCCATAGAAGAAAATTTTGAACGCATTGTACAGCTTACATATTCTTTAACTTTTACAGATAAAAATTTTTCATCTACTGGGCACAGCGATCCTCACGCTTAATAAAAACGCAAATGAGCATAATCACTTATCCACTCACAATATTGAGATAGCTCTTGGCATTAGAGATAATTCACAAAAGAAATTAACGTGTAAATAAAAATACTTTAAAAAACTAAAAATGCTTTTTGTAAAGATTCTCAAATACCAAAAGCTCTATCGTAACATTAGAGGCTGAAAAAGCGTATGATGGTACCCGCTTGCTCCTTCATAAGCTTTAAAGAAGGTGGTACATAATAGATTTTATACTATTTATAGCTTTAAAACTATACATGCCATGAATATCATCGTGGAAGTGAACGTTGATATGTACTAAGAAATGCTTCTTAAAAAACACGTAAATACGCAACACAAGTGTATTCCGTTTGGAGCATTCCTCTATTAAAAAACGAGAAAAATAAAAGCGTAAGTCCATGCATAATCTTCATTATTTAAAAGATATTGCATTAGATACTTTTAAAAAAGTAAAGTTGAGTTAAAAAGGAGATGGCAAGACTAGCCATTTGTTTCACTTCTGCGCCTTTATTATATTCTTCTAAGATTAAACTGTCTTCTTATTTTAAAGATTACGCCAATATATATATATGCTGGTTTTCCACCTTGCTAGGAAAACTGGATGAGCGAGTAAAGCTCTTATCCATCTTAATATGTGTTTCAAACATGCTTCTGCATTAGGATTGGATGTTGATTTACGAGCAGAAACAAAAGCACACGCTCTCTTAAGAAAGTAACATCATAAAACCATTAAGACCGACAATGGATTGAAGAGAAATGCCGAATTTTTTATAAAACACTTTGCCAAACAACAACCATAATACAACAGACTTTGCGTTTTCTTATTCTGACAGGTGTTTGTACAAATCCGTTACGTTATATTCTTCAGGAAGATCCGATTGAAGAAAATATATGGACAATGCTTAGCTCGAAATTATAAAAGGTAAGCGTGATACTACAAAAGAGTTTCGTGTGCCTTTATTGATCAGAAAAGAGTACTTTTTCTTAGAAACTTACAATTGAAATCAGTATAGTTTATACTATTCTACATCCGCAGCAATAATGGCTTTGGTAATTGAATCTGGATCTGCAACAGGTTCACCACGTTTAATTTTATCAACATTTTCCATACCTTCAACAACCTGCCCCCATATGGAATATTGACGATCAAGCCACGGAGCATCTGCAAAACAAATAAAAAACTGAGAGTTAGCAGAATTTGGATTCTGACTCCGTGCCATAGAAACTGTACCACGCTTATGAGAAAGATTTGAAAACTCTGCTGTTAAATTTGGTTTTTCTGCTCCCCCCATACCAGCACGTGATAAATTGAATTTTTCACTATCCTTCTTTCCAAATTGCACATCCCCTGTTTGCGCCATAAAACCATCAATAACGCGATGGAAAATAACATTATCATAAGCACCTTCCCGTACCAGTTCTTTAATACGTGCAACATGACAAGGTGCCAAATCAGCAAAAAGCTCAATAACAACTCTGCCCTTTGTTGTTTCAAGAATTAAAGTATTCTCTGGATTTTTATTCTCAGCCATATGGAAAGCTCCCTTGATTCATTTCTCAACTTGTAAAGTAGCAGCATTAATAACATCAGGATTTTTTACAGATCCATTATTACTTGTCGTACCTTTTTTTATTTTATCAACAACATCCATCCCCTTTATAACCTCTCCAACAACCGTATACTGACCGTTTAAAAAAGCAGCATCCTCAAAACAAATGAAGAATTGAGAATTCGCGGAATCCGGATCTTGTGACCGTGCCATCCCAACTGTACCACGCTTAAACGGCTGTTTTGAAAACTCTGCCGGTATATTGGGATAATTTGAGCCACCCATACCAACGCGTTTCAGATCAAAATCTCTACTGCCTTTTTTTCCAAATTCTACATCACCAGTTTGTGCCATGAAATTAGGAATAACGCGATGAAACACAACATTATTATAGGCCCCCTCCTCTGTTAATCTTTTGATTTGCGCAACATGCTTTGGCGCCAAATCAGGACGCAGACGAATAATGACATCACCATCTTTGAGAGATAAAACAAGAAGGCTTGCATCGCTTGCTGGTCTAGGATTACCAGCGACAGCGGACAATGAAAAAAAACAAAACACACATATCAAAACAGCAAAAATTCTACGAGACACACTTATTCTCCCCTAAAAGATTGGTATTTCGAGCTTAAAGCTTGTGCAACATTGGGCGGTACAAATGGTGTCACATCACCTCCCATAGAGGCAATTTGGCGTACCAATGTAGAAGTTATCGCGCGCCCAGAAACACTTGCCGGCAAAAAAACAGTTTGCAATTCAGGAGCCATAACACCATTCATTCCTGCCATTTGCATTTCATAATCAAGATCAGTACCATCACGCAATCCACGAATGAGAAATGAAGCACCAACTTCACGCGCCTTCTCAATGAGAAGGTTGCTAAATGAAAGAACCTGCAATCGATTAGAATCTGCACCAAATAAGTCTTTCCCTACCTGCGTAATGAAATCAACACGCTCTTCGAAGCTAAAGAGTGTTTTTTTGTCAGCCTGTATCCCTATAGCGACGACCACCTTATCAGCTAACACAAAACACCCTTTCAAAACATCAAGATGACCATTTGTAAGAGGATCAAAAGAACCCGCGTAAAGAGCAATTTTCATGACTTTACTCCTTCCTCTTAAAAATTATTTTTCTTCGCTCATATCAACTGTATCAGAATGCTTCTCACCTTCATCATCTAATGAACTCGTATCATCTTCAGGTTCAGAAATACGTTCAACCGATACGACTCTTTCACCTTTGGCTGTATTAAAAATTGTGACTCCCTTAGTTGAGCGCCCAGCAGTACGAATTCCCTCAACAGGGACACGAATAAGCTGCCCCCCATCTGATACCAACATAATTTGATCTTGCGCCTTCACCGGAAAAGCCGCTACTAATTTACCAATTTCAGCTGTTTTAGATGGATCTGTTGCGCGAATCCCCTTTCCGCCACGTCCCGAAATCCGGAACTCATAGGAAGAAGAACGTTTACCATAACCAAACTCACTCACTGTCAAAAGCATTTGTTCACGTGCATGAAGTTCTGCATAACGTTCATCTGTTAACTCTGTTTCAGCACCCCCATCTTCTTCATCAAAAGTTATAACATCTTCAACATCAGCATCTGCACCAGAAGCACGCCGTTCATTCATTACACGTTTAATATAAGCAGAACGCTCAATGGACGTCGCCTCGACATGCTCTAAAATTGTCATCGAAATGACTTTATCGCCTTTAGCTAAATTGATACCACGAACTCCCACAGAATTACGCCCAGCAAAGACCCGAACATCAACAACTGGAAAACGGATACATTGTCCTTTGGCTGTTGTTAGAACAACATCATCATGTTCTGTACAGGTTTCAACAGAAAGAATTTCATCTTCTTCATCAAGTTTCATCGCAATTTTACCATTACGATTAACCTGAACGAAATCTGATAATTTATTACGACGCACAGTTCCACGTGTTGTCGCAAACATAATATCTAATGCACTCCAGCTCGCTTCATCTTCAGGCAAAGGCATAATCGTTGTAATACGCTCACCTTGTTGTAAAGGAAGCATATTGATCAAAGCCCGCCCACGCGATTGGGGTGTCCCCAGCGGCAGCCGCCAAACTTTTTCCTTATAAACAATCCCACGTGATGAAAAGAAAAGAACCGGAGTATGCGTATTGGCAACAAACAACCGCGTTACAAAATCCTCATCCTTCGTGGACATACCAGAACGCCCCTTACCACCACGTCGCTGTGCACGATAGGTATTAAGAGGCACACGCTTAATATAGCCACTATGGCTTACCGTTACCACCATATCCTCTGGTGCGATCAGATCTTCACTCTCCATCTCAGCGCTACCAAAACCAAATACGGTACGTCGCGGCGTTGCAAATTCCTCACGAAGAGCACTCAACTCATCCTTAACAATAGACATAATGCGTACGCGTGATGCCAAGATCTCAAGATAGTCAGCGATATCCACGCCAATTTTATTCAATTCATCAGCGATTTCATCACGCCCAAGGGCTGTCAATCGTTGCAAACGCAATTCTAAAATAGCACGCGCCTGTTCTTCAGAGAGGTTATAAGTACCATCCTCATGAATAATATGACGAGGATCATCAATAAGTTTAATCAAAGGCGCGACATCCATCGCTGGCCAGCGTCGCTCCATTAACTGTGCACGTGCTGTCTGCGGATCAGGAGCTTTGCGAATAAGCGCTATAATTTCATCAATATTGGCAACAGCAAGGGCAAGGCCAACCAAAACATGTGCTCGCTCACGCGCTTTACGCAAAAGATATTTTGTTCGCCGACTGACAACTTCTTCCCGAAAAGAAACAAATGCACGAAGCATATCAAGCAACGTCATCTGTTCGGGTTTTCCCCCATTCAAAGCAACCATATTACAACCAAAGGAAGTTTGTAGCGGCGTATACCGATATAATTGGTTTAAAACAACTTCCGCAACAACATCTTTCTTCAGCTCAATAACAACCCGATATCCATCACGATCAGATTCGTCACGCAAATCAGAGATTCCCTCAATGCGTTTATCGCGCACCAATTCAGCCATTTTCTCAATCATTGTTGCCTTATTAACTTGATAAGGGATCTCACTCACAATAATTGCTTGTCGACCACTGCGAATTTCTTCGATCTCAACTTTAGCACGCATAATGATTGAGCCACGCCCTGTTTCATAAGCTGCACGAACACCAGAGTGGCCAAGGATAATACCCCCTGTAGGAAAATCCGGACCAGGAATAATTTCAATTATTTTATCGAGTGTGATATCGGGATTATCAATCAAAGCGATACAACCATCAACGACTTCACCAAGATTATGGGGAGGAATATTGGTTGCCATTCCCACAGCAATTCCCCCTGACCCATTAACCAAAAGATTGGGAAAACGCGCTGGTAAGACAACCGGTTCACGCTCACGCCCATCGTAATTATCCTGAAAATCAACAGTATCTTTATCAATATCAGCTAAAAGTTCTTCTGAAACTTTTTCTAAACGACACTCAGTATAGCGCATAGCCGCGGGTGGATCACCATCAACGGAACCAAAATTTCCCTGACCATCAATTAATGGATTTCTTAAAGAAAAGTCCTGCGCCATACGCACTAATGCATCGTAAATTGAAGCATCACCATGGGGATGAAATTTCCCCATAACCTCACCAACAACACCAGCAGATTTACGATACGACTTATTGAAAGAAAGCCCCATCTCATTCATAGCATGAAGGATACGTCGATGAACAGGCTTAAGACCATCACGGACATCAGGGAGTGCACGTGAAACAATCACGCTCATCGCATAATCGAGATAGGAGCGTTGCATTTCATCAATAATACTGATTGGTTCAATACCGGTTAGCACATCACGTTCTGGGTGTGGAGTAAGATCGGTCACAATTTCAAAACTTTCAAAAAAGAATCATTTCACTTTATTTATAGCGAAAAATACACAAAAATGCTAATTTCTCTCCCATGACAAAAAAGAAATTTAACAATATTTTTCAAGATGTTATTAATTTATATTTTAAATTACCAATAATAATTAACAATTTTCACTTCGCTAAACTTCAAAAATCTGAAACAAGCAAACCATAAAATGATCATAATACTGCAATTTAAAGACTCTTAAAAAGGGACGTCATCATCTAATTTGTGTGAAAAACTTTCTCCCAATTGATTATTATTTTGACCAAAAGCATTTCTCTGATTTGAGTGACTATCGGCAAAGCCACCACTATAACTCCCCCCTTGACTTGCTCCTTGCTCCCCGCTCGCAGCTCCCCGCCCATCAAGCATTTGTAATTCGCCACGGTACTTTTGCAAAACAATCTCTGTTGTATAACGGTCATTTCCATTTTGATCTTGCCATTTTCGTGTCTGTAACTGCCCCTCAATATAAATTTTGCTGCCCTTTTTTAAATATTGCTCTGCAACTTTGACAAGGTTTTCATTAAAAATAACAATACTATGCCACTCAGTGCGTTCTTTTCGCTCATTTGTATTCCGATCGCGCCAACTTTCTGAAGTAGCAATACGCAGATTTGCCACTTGATCACCAGAATTCAAACGGCGGATTTCAGGATCCGCACCAAGATTACCAATCAAAATAACTTTATTAAGGCTACCAGCCATCGCATAAACTCCAAAATTTTAATTTGTAAAATACTCTGTTCTATAACAGTTATAACCATCTTGACCTTCAATTTACATGTCGCAATTGACTATCAATATGGGTATTGCTATCCTTTACCAATATTGTATTCAGTGTAATTATAACAAAAGATGATAAAAACGCATAGTTTATTCCACCACGAGAGAATAAAAAGCTGCTCATTTGTATTTTTTTCACAAAACTTATACCTTCCTTTTGCATTAAAGCAGTTAAACACATTATAATTCTAAAAAAACAGTTTTATTCCATTTTAGGTGCTCAATTTTTGCCACATATGCCAAGGATAAAGTATGACTCATCAAAAATATATCTCCATTCGCGGTGCACGTGAGCATAACCTTAAAAATATTGATCTCGATCTGCCTCGTGATAAACTCATTGTTATAACAGGACTTTCTGGATCAGGGAAATCATCCTTAGCGTTTGATACAATTTACGCTGAAGGACAACGCCGCTATGTCGAAAGCCTTTCAGCCTATGCACGCCAATTTTTGGAAGTCATGCAAAAACCCGATGTCGACCGCATAGACGGTCTCTCTCCAGCTATCTCCATTGAACAAAAAACAACCAGTCGCAACCCTCGTTCAACGGTAGGTACCGTTACTGAAATCCACGATTACATGCGTCTTCTCTTTGCACGTATTGGTATTCCTCATTCTCCTGCAACAGGACTTCCTATTGAAAGCCAGACAGTAAGCCAAATGGTGGATCAAATTATGGCCTTACCAGAAGGAACGCGAATTTTTATTATGGCACCCTTAGTGCGAGGACGAAAGGGAGAATATAAAAAAGAGCTAACAGAACTTTTAAAAAGAGGATTTCAACGCGCTAAAGTTGATGGAAAATTCTATGAAATCGCTGATATTCCACCTCTTGATAAAAAATATAAACACGACATCGATGTCGTGGTAGACCGCATTGTTGTACAGAAGGATATCACCTCTCGCTTGGCTGATAGTATAGAAACCTGTTTACAGCTAGCAAATGGGCTTGCCATAGCTGAAATGGCAGACCAACCCTTAGCACAAAAAGAAACAACAAAGGAATCTGCTCATAAATCAAAAAATGATACACACAAACGGCTCATTTTTTCAGAAAAGTTTTCCTGCCCTGTATCGGGTTTTTCTATTCCTGAAATTGAACCACGCCTTTTTTCGTTCAATAATCCTTTTGGCGCCTGTCCTCTCTGCGATGGACTGGGCATAAAAAAAGCAATGGATCCACTGAAAATTGTGCCCAATAAAAATCTTACCCTCAAGAATGGCGCCATTGCCCCTTG
Source organism: Bartonella sp. CM86QHHN (assembly GCF_042194695.1). Taxonomy (NCBI): domain Bacteria; kingdom Pseudomonadati; phylum Pseudomonadota; class Alphaproteobacteria; order Hyphomicrobiales; family Bartonellaceae; genus Bartonella; species Bartonella sp. CM86QHHN. Next base: position 66,370 of record NZ_JBHIND010000052.1, on the reverse strand, counting down.
GGCTAAGTCAGATTCACTTTACTATAAACAAACCTTAGAAGCATTAGGAAAAGCTTACGGTTTCAAACTCACAGATCAATGGTGTGAACTCTCTAATGAAGCACAACAGGCTATTCTCTACGGTACAAAAAGAGATGAAATTTCTTTTATCTATAAAAATAATTCTGGTTCGCATAAAACGACCCAACCCTTTGAAGGAATCATCCCTAATATGGAGAGACGCTGGAAAGAAACCGATTCTGCTTGGTCTCGAGAAGAAATCGAACGTTATATGTCTTCTTCGCCCTGCCCAGCTTGTCACGGTTATCGTTTAAAACCAGAGGCACTTGCTGTAAAAATAAACGGAATGCATATTGGGCAAATATCAGATCTTTCTATTCTAAAGGCAGATGATTGGTTTGCCAATGTTCATCAATATCTCACAAAAAAACAACGTAATATCGCCGTACGTATTTTAAAAGAAATTCGTGAACGCTTGGCTTTTTTAAATCATGTAGGATTGGAATATCTTACCTTGTCTCGAAATTCAGGAACGCTTTCAGGGGGAGAAAGCCAACGCATTCGGTTGGCATCCCAAATTGGTTCTGGTCTTACAGGCGTTCTTTATATTTTAGATGAACCATCTATCGGTTTACACCAACGCGATAATGAACGCCTGTTGGAAATGCTGCGCCATTTGCGTAATCTTGGCAATACAGTTATTGTTGTTGAACATGATGAAGATGCTATTCTCACAGCAGACTATGTTGTCGATATGGGGCCTGCCGCAGGCGTTCATGGTGGAGAAATCATAGCGCAAGGAACACCGCAGGAAATTATAGAAAATTCAGCCTCTCTCACAGGCCAATACCTTTCAGGAAAAATGGCTGTTAAAATGCCTACAGAGCGACGCAAAATATCAAAAACGAAAACACTTAAAGTCATCGGCGCCAAAGGCAATAACCTCAAAAATATCAATGCGAATATTCCTCTTGGAACCTTCACATGCATAACTGGTGTTTCTGGAGGAGGAAAATCAACATTTCTTATTGAAACGCTTTTCAAAGCAGCATCACATCATATCATGGGCTCTCATCACAGCCCTGCCTGCTATGACAAAATTGAAGGATTAGAATTTCTTGATAAAGTCATCGATATCAACCAGTCTCCTATTGGACGCACCCCACGCTCTAATCCCGCAACCTATACAGGTGCTTTTACACCGATTCGTGAGTGGTTTGCCGATCTTCCAGAATCAAAAGCCCGCGGTTACAAAGCTGGGCGTTTTTCATTTAATGTTAAAGGAGGACGGTGCGAAGCGTGTCAAGGTGATGGAGTCATCAAAATTGAAATGCACTTTTTACCTGATGTCTATGTTACTTGCGATGTCTGTAAAGGAAAACGCTATAACCGAGAAACACTAGAAATAAAATTCAAAGGACAGTCTATAGCCGATATTTTGGATATGACAATTGAAAAGGCAGAGGAATTTTTCCAAGCTATTCCCGCTATTCATAATAAAATGGAAACTCTCATTAAAGTAGGATTGGGTTACATAAAAGTAGGACAGCAAGCAACCACACTTTCTGGTGGGGAAGCACAACGTGTAAAACTTGCGAAAGAACTTTCTCGTAAAACAACGGGACGTACACTCTATATTTTGGATGAACCGACAACAGGTTTACATTTTCATGATATTTCCAAACTTCTTGAAGTGCTTCACGAACTAGTCGAGCAAGGCAACACAGTTATAGTCATTGAACATAACCTTGATGTTATAAAGACAGCCGACTGGATTATTGATTTAGGACCAGAAGGTGGAGATCGCGGTGGTGAAATTGTTGCAATTGGACGCCCTGAAGACATCATTAAGGTTCCCGCTTCCTATACGGGAAAATTTCTAAAACATGTTTTACTGCGCCCATCTCTCTATAATTCCAATTCTTAGAAACGCTTTCTATTGTAAAATACAGCATACTAACAAAGCCTGTACTTTTATTATTACCTGTAAACCAACACCTAATTCCAGTGGTGCAACACGTTTGAAGCAAAGACTAAAAACAATTTAGCGCTTTATAAGCTGTTTCAGTTGTCGTATTGCCAAATAGGAACGCGCACATAATTGCGTATTTATTCTCTGTTTTGTTTATACCTGAAACGACCAGACAACCTAAACTGGGAAGAATATGAAGTTTTAAGGGTATAAATAAATTTCTATATTTCCATTTCCTTTTAATTTATCTTTATGATTTTCCAAGGCATCCACAGCAATATCTTATAATGAAGATTGCCATTGCTTCACACTTTTATTTATCGCGTTCCTTAATGAAGATCACATTCCTCACGAAGGAACAAAACGCCCCAAACGGAATATATTTGCGTTGCCAATTCCCACATCTGTTTTAAAGAAACATTTCTCAATGCTCTCAAGCCCATTTCACAACGGCTCCTATGAATGCTATAATGATAAACTCATTATTATACACCACCATCTTTACATTTATGAATCGGCATCATCACACTCTTTTCCAATATTTGTCTTCCCTACTCCCTAATATTGTAAAGCCTTTAATTATCGAAAGCTTTCATAAAAAGCATTTTATTTCTTTTTTCAAATGTTGTTATCCACACACTCATAACTATTTATGATATATAAAAGTATCGTTTTGATTGATTGACGATAAAAAGATCTAAAATGAGAAAATCTTACGCTATTAGAGTTTCTCATTCAATGTGGAGAGCGTCTAATTATCCTTATAAGTCAAGATATTATCTAATAAAAAAGAAACAAAACTCTTTTATTATATTATTTGAATTCTGTATAAGAATTGTAAGTTTTTTTCCCAAAAAACAGTATTTGGCTGTATTCTACAAAAGAAACTCTCCTAACAGAGCATAGAGTGTCATTATTTTCGACTTTTTGTGCACAAAGTATCTGTTGGACATCTTACAGTTGTCAATATAATGTGATGCAGTCTAAAAAGACAAAATAACGTTGGAGATAATTTCAGCATGAAAAAAATTGAAGCCATTATAAAACCTTTCAAACTTGATGAAGTGAAAGAAGCGCTTCAAAAAATTGGGTTACATGGTATTACAGTAACAGAAGCGAAAGGTTTTGGTCGTCAAAGGGAACATACAGAACTTTATCGTGGTACGAAATATGTTGTTGACTTTCTACCTAAAGTAAAGATTGAAATTGTTGTGTCCGATGAAAAACTGGAACAAACTGTTGATGCAATACGTAAAGCAGCTCAAACCAAACATATAGGGGATGGAAAGATATTTGTCTTTTCCATTGATGATGCAATTCGTATAGGCACAGACGAAACCGGTATCGATGCCCTTTAATAAATAACAGGAAAATTCACTTTTTTATCCACCTCAACGCCATATTAAGGAAATTGAATATGACAACCGCATCAGATATTATCAAACAGATTACAGACAACGAAATCCGTTTTGTTGATTTACGTTTTACTGATCCACGAGGAAAATTGCATCACATTACAATGGATATCGCAGAGATCAGCGAGGATACTTTTAGTGATGGTGTCATGTTTGATGGTTCTTCAATTGCTGGTTGGAAAACAATTAATGAATCTGACATGGTTTTAATGCCAGATCCAGCAACAGCACATATTGATCCTTTTTTTGCTCAATCTACTTTGGTCATATTTTGTGATGTACTTGATCCTGTCTCTGGTGAGTTTTATCGTAGAGATCCTCGTTCTATCGCCAAAAGGGCTGAGGTGTATATGAAATCTTTAAACATTGGAGATACAATCAATGTGGGTCCAGAAGCAGAGTTTTTTATCTTTGATGATGTGCGCTATAAAACGGACCCTTACAACACAGGGTTTAAACTCGATTCAAGTGAACTTCCCTCTAATGATGATACGGAATATGAAACAGGAAATCTAGGGCATCGCCCACGAATAAAGGGAGGCTACCTTCCTGTTCCGCCGATTGATTCCTGCCAAGATATGCGTTCTGAAATGCTCACAGCACTCAAAGATATGGGTGTACAGGTCGAAAAACACCATCACGAAGTAGCAGCGGGCCAACATGAATTGGGTATTCGTTTTGATACACTTGTTCGCGAGGCTGACAAGATGCAAATTTTTAAATATGTTGTACATCAAATAGCAAACAGTTATGGGAAAACAGCAACCTTCATGCCAAAACCAGTTTTTGGTGATAACGGCTCTGGAATGCATGTCCACATTTCCATTTGGAAAGATGGCAAACCCATTTTTGCAGGAAATGAATATGCTGGACTATCAGAAACCTGTCTGTTTTTTATCGGTGGTGTTATTAAGCACGCAAAAGCAATAAATGCTTTTACCAACCCATCTACAAACTCCTATAAACGTTTGGTTCCTGGTTATGAAGCTCCTGTTCTTCTTGCCTATTCAGCACGTAATCGTTCTGCATCTTGCCGTATTCCAATGAGCTCCTCACCAAATTCAAAACGCGTAGAAGTTCGTTTTCCAGACCCAACAGCAAATCCCTATTTGGCATTTGCAGCCCTTTTAATGGCTGGTCTTGACGGTATCAAAAACAAAATTCATCCCGGACATGCTATGGATAAAGATCTTTATGATCTTCCCTTAAAGGAACTTAAAGAAATCCCTACTGTTTCAGGAAGCCTGCGTGAAGCGCTTGAAGCACTTGACAAAGATCGTGGCTTTCTTAAAGCTGGCGACGTTTTTGATGATGATCAGATTAATTCCTTCATTCAAGTAAAGATGCAAGAAGTCTTGCGTTACGAAACAACACCCCATCCTGTTGAATTTGATATGTACTATTCTGTTTAAACAATTAATACGTATTCTTTTGATTTTTAAAGTGGAGGCAAAAGCCTCCATTTTTGTGGATATTCTTCTCATGCAAAAGCGCAAGAGGCTTTTTGCTCGCCCGCTTTTCCTTTATAATGTATTGAATCTCTTCAAATGAATTAACAAAGGTTTCTAATGCCGCGAATTTGTTTTCTCGTTCCCGTTCTTTTATGCATTGTCTTTATCACATCAACAACTAAAGCACATACAATAACCAACCAAAAACTTACAACTCTTGAGAAAGCAACATCTGCTTATAGTAAAGCACTTAAAAATGCCGATGCAAATGCCATCTTAAATGCTATTCCTCCCCAAGTCATCAACCGCTTAACCGCCCAAAAAAATCTTAATCAATCACAATTTCTACAAATCATGAAAAGCCAAATAGAACGGTTGGCAGAAAGTTACAAGATTGAAACGATCAACATTGATCAAAAACAAAAACGTGAAGGTACCCTTGATAATGGTACCCCTTATTTTGTTATACCCGTGGAGCTTGTAACCACAACAAATGCTGGAAAAAAATGCTCTATTCAAACTGAAATTATTGCCCTACTTCACGATAACCAATGGTATTTTATCCGTGGTAATGACGAAGCGCTCTTAACCATAACCAATGAACTATTTCCTGGACTTGATAAAGTAAAAACCAATCCTCAAAAAGTCACAAAAATACTCTGAGCGAAAAGAATGCACGTAAATAAAAGATTTTCCCCTATAAACAAGTTGTAACAATTGTAGCAGCAGCCTTAAATTCAACTTTTTTATGAGAACGGCGTGCTATTGTTTCTTTATCCGTTCCCCATTGCTCCATCATCCAATCTTCATCTAAATAGGCAATAGACCAAGCATGATCAGCATCAATGTTTCCCGCTGCAACAGCAAGAGCAATGAGAGCAGATCCCGTTAATGTTGTCATCATATGAAGTGCAGCAAGCATATAAGCAGACTCAACTCTACGTAAATAATTACTGACTGCTTGAAGTGCTTCTGGTGATTGTTCCACATGCATCAGCCCTTCTGTCAAATAAAACCTTGCACCCAGTTTTTTTTCTGCCCAATCTAATAAAGGATCCCATTGCTCAGATTGTTTTTGCACCAACTCTTTAGGTGTTTGTGCACGATAAAAGATCATATCACATGCAACGAAACGCAATAAATCTTCAAAAACCGCCTGCATATCATCAGCGATACCATCAATAACAGTATTAACCAAACGCGTCATCGGCATTTTTGCAGGATCAACAACGTGCTTTTGGTTCTCAAATTCCTGAGCAACATATTCAGCAAACACTTCTGTTGGCACATGAAAATGACGCCTTGCGGGCGTTTTTACAGGACGTTCATCCAACAAAATCGTAAAGCCGCCCTCCTCACAAGCGATCTTCACTTGCTTATAAAACCGTTTTGGGTGTGATTGGAATGAAAGATTTTGAACCTTTTGAACAGAACTCTTCTTATTCAATGGCATATCAACATGATCCAAAATCTCACGCATATTTGTTTACCTCTGATCTTTTCAAAAAAAACGACTGTTTCTTTAGGTTCTGTAGCTTGAATAAGGTTTAATCTGACCTTCTTAACGATTCCAAAGAAGAAAAAAATCTTACCAATCTCAATCTGATTTAAGAGTTATATTTCATGTTTCTTTTACAAACAAGACAATGATGATTGCCTTTTATATATTTAATACAATCATAATAGTAAAACAATTTCTAAAAGTATTATCTTAATTAAGAAGTTAAACATATTGAGTTTTATGGCAAAGATGTTCATGCCTTACCAATTTGCTTATTATTCACCTACAATAGTATTATCAATATGAACAGATTCAAAAACGCTGCTCATCCAAAAAATGATAGAGCAGTACGGTTTACGTGTCATTCACCTTCGCTTAACCATTTCAATAATTCTCTAACATATCCAATAAATACCCTGCATAGAATTTTTCTGCTCAATTACTCCCCTAAAAGACGCTGTTTTACGGCATGATAGAATAATGAACAGACAAAATTATAATTGTAAATTTTCTTTCATATATACATTATTTTATAAAGCACTAAATTACTTAACGCATTGTTCTTGATATACTCTATCATATCACACTAATTTAAATTTAGTCGCATAATTAAAAGAATAGAGATTATGTAATCTGAAAATAATGCTTTTATCTATACACTTGTCCCTGCAGATACTAACTGTGCAGCAGCAACACAGTGGTGGCTTGACAATCACAATAAAAATATTTTGTCCACTGACTCGAGATCCCGTATTATATAATACGCAACTCTTGAAGAAGCATTTAATGAACTTGCTCAAAAAAAAGATGCTTATCTCTTAAGTTGTGCTGCTTACCCTGATTTGCATACACTCATATTTACCCGTTTAGGTGATATGCAATTATTTGACAGCTTTATCATGCCTACTCACTCTATGGTTTTAGCTAAACGCAATAACGCTGATGAAATTAAAACCATAGCGTCTCATCCTGCCCCGCAATCTCTGGTAGCTCATCAATATGACAAAGTATTTGCCAACAGCAATGCTGATGCAGCCGTTCTTTGTAAGGCTGAAAAAGCAGATGCTTGTATCACAACATCGGTTGCGGCAAATCGCTATAGGCTGAGTATTGTCGAAAATTTTGGACAAGTGCCAATGGCCTTTTTGCTCCACTCACTAAAGTCAACTCATCATGAAAAAATCTGAAGCGCTTCTTTCCATTGTTAACTTGGTTGACAAATTCCGTATGCGCCAAGAACGAGATGGGAGCATTAAAGAACCAACTTCAGCAGATAATAATATGATCAATGAATTGATCACTCTGCTGAACCACCATGCCAATATTCTTGACGGATTATCTCCAAAACTTTTAGCGACCACTTCTGATGATCTTCATCAGTGGATGATCAGCGGTTTAACGACCCCTCCTAAATTTGATAACACTTTGGCTGCTTTCAAAGCCCCATTACCAGATGCGCCCTTGTTTTTCTTGGCTCCAATGCGTGCAACAAATGGACCTGATCCAGAAGGATTCCGGCTGGAATTAGTTACAGGATATCGTCATGAAACGGCCTATCTTGCTGACGCCTCAAAATATACAAATAATTATGTATCACCATTTCAATGTATAAAAATGGGAATAGCATCAAGAGGTTTTTTAGAAGGCAATTGCATTGTTCTATTCCCAGAATCTGTAGCAGCTGCTCAAAAAATTGATAAGCAAGCATTTGCTTTGTTTTTTTTCAGTAAATTCTTTGATATTTACAACAAGCAAACAATTGTGGAAGCTGAACGTTTACTCGGTCGAGATAGTAAATTCCTGTTCGGTCAATTGCATAGTCGTAACTTATCTAAAGAAGACATTTACGATGCTCGCTGTTTGTGGGGCTATTATCATGACTATGCACATCATACCGGACCGCGGCCATTGGATAAAAATCTGTATATAAAATTAAATTGGTTTACAGGTCTTCTAGAAGAAACTAAAGTTGATTTAATTACAGTGCGTATTATGCTACAAAATCATCCAAAATTTTGGAAAGAAATAACTGAATTTATCCTATTAGAACGCATATTTCGTTATCCAAAAGATTCTGATCAGCATATGACATTCGATGCTGGTACAGGGATCTTGCTTTTTGAAATATTGATGCGGAACAAAGCATTGATTGAAACAAATCAAGGTTATCTTCAATTTGATTTGGAGCGTCTTGAAAAAGTAATAATATTGATGATAGCAGATATAGAAGCACTTGAAGCATTAGATGATGACGCTTATTTGGCAGGAGCTAAAGATTATATCCAAAATAATCTTGGTAAGCCGCAAACTTCACAGTCACGATTTAATTTTTCAACATCATCTTATGCACAGCGAGTGATTAGAGGATTAAATCATTGAGTTTTATAAAAGGACGATTATTATTATTTACTTTTGCCATTCTAGCATTGTTTTCCATAAGTTGGTTATTATCTAAGAATTTGGTTAGCAATATACCCGTCATGCATGCGGTTGGACTTAGGTTGTTTGCCACCGCTGCCACCTTATGGCTGATTGCAATATTTCGTGAGAAAGCTGTTTTCAGATCCCTACCATTGCTTTCCATGATACCTTCTTTTTTAATTCTCTCAGTGTTAGGATTTTCGCTGTATTTTGTATGCAGCTTTGGTGCATTAAAATCGCTCAAAGCCAGTGATTTAACCATGGTGCTCGCTACTATTCCAGGAATTACTTATATATTAGGTGCATTGACAAATGTCCTTAAATTCTCATGGCTGAAGCTTAGTGGAGTGATAATTGTCAGTGTAGCAGCTGTAGTATTCAATATAAATAGTGGAGAAGGTGGATATTATAACCTGATAGGAGTAGTGCTTGCCTTAACAGCAGCACTTTCTTATTCTGCTTATGGCTTATTGTCTAAACGTTATCTTAAAAATCTACCTTTGCTCACCTCACTGGCTTGGATCACGACAATTTCTGCAGCATCATTTATGCCATTATTTATTTTTGATCCTGCCCCACTCTTCTATCTTAAGTTAGAAGATATATTTAAAATATTGATTTTAGGAACTGTTTGCTCGGCACCAGTTTACGTATTATATCAAAAAGTTTTAGCCGAAGGAGGCGTATTATACGCCAACACTATCGGCGTATTATCCCCTTTTGCAGTGATTGCATGTGAATGGATAATCGGCTCGAGCCCTTCTCTCAATATGATCAAAATAATTGCTATGATTGTAGTTGTTATAGGGATGACACTCTTATTTATAGATGCATCAAAGGTATCTACATGGCAACATAAACGCCATTCTCAAAACTCCAAATTTAATGAGGAAACAAAATGAAAAAACTCGCGTTAGTTTGCCAGCGCAATGCAAAATTACCATTTATATTTGAAGCAGCACAAGCAGCTAATATCGAATTAGTAATGATCTATGATACCGCTGAAAGCGTTCCCTCTCAACACCCCGCAGCAGTAACTTCAACTTGGCAACTTCCTGTTTTTGATAACCCAGAGGCAGCTCTAGACACTTTTGCAACGGAAGCAAAAGAACGCAATATTTCTGGGGTTATGACCCTTCGCGAAGAAGCCATCCTATGGACAGCTTTAGCTGCAAAAAAAATCAATACTCCAAGTATTGAACCAGAAGTAGCAGCATTAACCAGAAATAAATATCTCATGCGTCAAGCTTTCGCTAAAGCAGGCTTAAGAACACCAGGATTCTTTTATATAGATCATCCAGAAGACCTATCACAAACACAAGCCTTGGATTATCCACTCGTTATTAAACCCGTCTCTGGATGGGCAAGTACAGGCGTAATGTTAGCTAAAAATTCCGCCGAACTTCCTGATCTCATTAAAGCCGTATGGAATGTTCAGCATAAAGACATGGCACGTTTTAATGATAAAAATAAACCTGTAGGTTTAGTAGTAGAACAGTATTTGCCAGGAAAAGAGTTTGTCGTAGAATGCTTTGTTGATACAGCAGGTGTACACGTTCTGGCCATTGGAGACAAGGGACAGCCTGAGGGACCATGGTTTGAAGAAACAATTTATCGTCAACGCTGTGATATAGATGATCCTTTAATTATTGCTTTATGTGAGGCTGCATGCTCTGGAGTTAAAGCTCTTGGTATAAATATAGGTGCTGCCCATGTAGAGCTACGCCTAGATGCTCATAATTTACCTTATATCATTGAGATTGGCGCTCGTATAGGTGGATCGGGTGTCTCCCATTTTATTGTTGAGCAAGGTACAGGGATTTCATTTGCAAAACTATGTATGAATGCCGCTTTAGCTGAAAAAAACTTAGACCTTCCCGATATACTCCCAGCTGAAAAAGTGGCGGCAAATTATATTATTCCTCTTCGTGGTCATGGACGGTTTTCTGGATTTTTAGGTCTCGATAAGGTTGCACAGCATCCTCAAACCGCCAGAACTATCATTTTCTTTGAAACCAATCATCTTTCACCACCTCCACCAGCATTTGGTGGATATCCTGGTTTTATTTTCTCTGTTCATAACTCAAACGAAGAAGCACGCAATTACCACAAATGGCTCGATGATACCTTAAGCATCATATGGCAAAACATTGATTTATAATGATAATTTATCTTTATTCATATTGAATAAGAACCCCGATATTGTAGGATTTTCTCATTTTAATCTGTTTATCAGATGGACAAATTTTTTAAAACATTTGAGAAATGCTATAGTAGATAAAAATAAATCAACATGATATTTTCATATTTATTAAAGCACATGGTACCATTATTAAAAAATTCTGCACAAACAATGGTTTTAATTCCGATAGTAGAACAAGACTTCGAAAATCACATTTATTATTTTTAAAAAGATTGCTTAAAAATGATAGCGCAATCCACCAGAAAAACGAACTCCAGAAAAACCAGCCTTGGTTAACCTATGCTGATAGCTAAGATCACTGTGAAGTGTAACTTTAGAAGAAAACTGTGAATTGACACCCAAGCCAACTTCTAAGGAAGAACCAAAAGAACTCAACTGAAAAACATCTTTAAAATGAACAAATTGTTCTTTACCAAAACAATGAGCAAGATGAATATTTCCATAAAAAGAAATGATACGATCCTTTTCAGAGGCTGTAAATGTTTTACTTAAACGCCCACCAACACGCATAAACCATTGATCTATTTTTTTCATCTCAACATCAAATCCATCAATATCACGAAACTTATCAAATTGAAGATGTTGATAAATAAGCTGAAGTTGCGGATCAAAAATAAGATCTTTATATCCTGTCATAGACACTTTACCAGCAGAAAACGACACGTTCAAAGGATTTGCTTTTAATGTCGCCGTCTTACCCCAAACACGGCTACGCACATCCCCTTTAAACAAACCATAAGATAAAAAACTATCTATATAAAAATCAGTGTAATGTTTCACACTAGCATATGCCGTAAATGACCATTTATTAAATGTACTCTTTTGACTTTGTTCCACGTTATGAGGTTGTAAGGAAAGCTTTCCATAGGTTCCCATAATCCCAAAAGATGTCGTACTATATGCACGCTCTATTGTTTTGAGCAAAATATCTGTTTTTATAGCGTTATAATCAACATGACCATCGTACCCATATTTAAGTGTAGAAAGATCTGAGACATAACGATAACTCCCACCATAACCGTGGACAGATAAAGCAAAGTTCCCTTCAACTTTTAATAATTTACGAGGAATAGACCGCCTAACTTGCAACTGCTTTTGTTGATGACTAATATCCATGAGCCCAACATGAAACAACGCATTTGGTAACAAAAGATAGGTCGGAACTTGTGGAACAACCTCTCTGACCTTTAACTCAGAAGGGGGAATAGCAGACACCTCTAAAGCAGGCTGAATATATTTACTTTCAAGGCGAAAATCCCAAAAATCTCCATCTCCTTCAACCAATCTTTGAGAAGTTTGTGCATTTCCAAGAGCAGAAGCTGGACCATAAGCATGAAGATAATATTGATAAGGCAAACCCTCTAATGCGATATAAGCACGATTTAACTGAAAAGAATCCTCTGCCGCTTTTCCAGAAACCTGAATAAGTGAAATACTATGAGCATTTTCACCGGTTGCTATCTCACCCTGATTTCCTGCAACAAATTGCACATAAACTGTTGTTTTTCCAGAAACATCACCATGTATTAAAAGCCGATCAGTTTTTGTATTATCGAGCAAACCATCACTACTGAGATGCGTATTGAGATAAATATCTGCCCTATCTTGCGCACTATAAACTTCTTTTTCTCCCTTCCCAATATGAAGTGTCTGATACTCCTGAAACATTGGAGTCTCAAAAGCAATAAAACTATCAGAAACTTTCACAAATGAAATAGACGAACTTGTACGGTTTGCAACTTGCAAATCGATCTCTCTTCTTTTTGTCAAAAACCATTTTGATCCCCCTGTTAAATAAAGCTCAGCAATAGAATCATCGGCAACACGAGTCCCTCCTATCAATGAAGAAGAATTAGCCAAAATCGCTACACTTCCCCCTTTTTCAGCTGTTAATAATAAGTCACCAAAAATTTTTGTACCTTCTGTTACTCCAATATAAATACGACTGTTATGACTATGAACAGCTGTCCCATCTGGAACCTCAAAAATCGTCCTTTTCAAAAAGACAAGCCCCTGTTCATACGCATCATTTTCCTCATCCCTCTCAAAATACATACCATGTTTGTTACCTATTGCTTTAATTGTTGAATCTTCAATATTAACCCGCGAAATTAAAATATTTCCTTCCCTGCCGTTATTGGATGGCGTGTTAGAATCTTGTCCAACTGTTAAAACATGAACATCCGTAGAAATAATATTCGTATTTTTTACATAAACAGAACCCTGATGTTTTACATTGAAAACTGTATGTGTAATTTTTTCATTTGTATTTTCTTTGTCTTCTGTTTTTTGATATTTTGAAGCAATGGTAACACCATCTAAAGTCGCACTCCCCCCTCTCCCCACATAAAGCGCAGCAGCATCATTCACATCAATAAATCCACTTTTCATCTGAATACCCGCATCAGCACTAACGAAAAGAGCACTCTCTTGACCGATACCCAAACCTTCCACTTTAATTTTTGTATTCGTTAACGTAACAGATGCTCCTCGCTTCTCTGCATAAGCAGCAATCTGAAAAGCCTCAATTGTTCCACGATCAACCTCAATCATTCCATTATCAGCTTTAAGACCTATTGATACATTTTTAAAAGCTGAATCGCTCAAAACAATTTTTCCCCCTCGTGATACAAAAACACCATAAATATCTTCTATACCCGCAGTCCCTTCAACCTCTACACGCGTTGCCTGAATAACTGTATTTGGCTCCTGCACTACTATAGCAGCAGGTAACATGAGAGAACAATCCTCCCCATTCGTTTCTTTAACAGGCGCCGTGAATTTATATACTTTATCACTAATTGTATGCTTTGAACCATCACTGCATTCATAAGGTAATTTGTTTTTGTCACATGACAGTGATGTATATGAATGAGAATGTGCCTCAATATTTATATTTAACAAAAAAGAAAAAATAGCTGCTGTAAAAACGCACGAATACAAGTGATTGTTAGATACCTTGATTATCATTGTTTTTCAAAACTTTCTTTTTTCAACAAAAACAAAAAATGCTGGCAAAAAAATAAACCACAAATTAAACACAACAAGAATAAAACAAACAAAATTATTTTATTTTTCATGATAAAATCATAGCATTCAATAATATGTTTTGTGTTTTATGTAAAGAAAGAACAAAAAGTTTAAAAATACCATTTAGGATGAAAATCCCTTTAAAGAATGCATCTCAAAAACCGCTGGAAACTGTAATTACAAAAGGCCAAAAAACCAATCTTAAAAAAACGTAAAAAATGCGAATTTTGAAGAGATATAATATTCAATTTATCTCACCACCAAAAAATAAAAATACAACAAAATGAGAATGACTTCTAAGATTAAACGATTAAAACGTTTTAATAAAACACAGAACAAAAAGATACAGTATACGAAATCTATAACCGCATCATCTCTTCAACTACAACAAAAAAACAAGAAATTGCACACTAATGTATAAGCTAATGTACACAATTTCTATATTAAAAATGCTAGATATCTAACAAAGAAATTTGAATAAATAAAAAACTTCTCCTAATACCCTATCATCAATGATTTGAATTAATAAATGTAATATTTTAGATCTTTTGATAAAATCTAAAATACAGTAAAACACTCACCATTCTGAACTTAAAAAACACCAAAATAAAATTTCATCAAAATTAGCTCTATGAAAGCTATCTGTTTATTATCGTTAAAGAAGATATTTTAGCAAAGCTATTATTTGCCATTCTTTATATTGAATAAATTTCTCTAAACAACAACTCACTATCCTCCGCTAGCATCATCTGACAACAACACTATTGCCAATCTCGTAGCTGATGAATATAACTACATTAGAGACAAAAGAGCTATATTTCTCTCTTCTCCCGTTTAATATTTTTATTTAATTATTGCTTTAAAAATTAACGTTCTACTGTTGATGATCACTTGTGCAAAGCTTTTTTTATTTTCTGGCGCTTTTTATCATTTTCAAAACGTAACATCAAATCTCGCTCTTGTTGTGTCGAATTGGTTACACCAAAAGTATCATTGTCCATAACCTGCTGATACCCTGCTACCATTAAATTGACTAAAAATGAATCACTTCGCGGCGTTGATGAAAAATAGATTCCCTTTGAATCTTGTAATTTGTACCGATAACCTGCTTTAGTCATGCACTCATAAACTGCTGCAAAATCACTTGCACGCGAATCCATATTTTTAGAAGAAGCGTAGATTGGTTTCCAACCACATTTTGACAGTGCTTGTTGGACCATAGACTTACTGACACCAGACTTTTCCCATAATTCTAACGTCGATGGGGGAGGTTTGCTAATACACCCAGCAGAGCTTAATAAAATTATAGCAATCAATAATTTCAATGTTTTTTTCATTTCCCCCTCCGTCAATATTTACGATAGAAAGACTGATAAGTCTTCTAATATTTTCTCACACGCAAGATGACTTTTGTTAGCATATAGATATTGAAGAAACAATCCCACCCCCCATGCAAAAACAAGAATGGAAGGATTTTTGATTACAGCAGCCTCAATACTTAAGGTTGACATTCAGGTTGTTCTTTATGCTCTTCACAATGAGGACTATTCAAACGCCTCTCTACACTTCGCTGAGGAATAACTGCATCAGGCTGACAAATTGGAAGATTTTTATATTTCTCACACCACTTCATTCTTCCCAATTTATCTTGGAAACCTGCTTGGATCATACATGCATTCACAGACTCCTCAGCATTGAATTTCTCATCAGTACTTGTTTCTGTATCAAGACGACCATCAAGATGCTGTATTCCACATTCTAACAGAGCTTTTTTGATCTCAAGCTGATCAGCACCTGATTTTTCCCATGCATCTACAGCTGTTCGAGAAGGCTGCTCAGGGTAGCATCCAGCCATAACAAATAAGGTTATCCCGCTTAATAATTTTAAAATCTGCTTCATTTTCCTATCCTTGAGTAATTTTGATATTACGAAACAATCTATAAATTATTTTACATGCTGTTTTTTATTTCCAAAACAATGATGAACATTATCAA
This sequence comes from Bartonella sp. CM86QHHN, assembly GCF_042194695.1. NCBI lineage: Bacteria > Pseudomonadati > Pseudomonadota > Alphaproteobacteria > Hyphomicrobiales > Bartonellaceae > Bartonella > Bartonella sp. CM86QHHN. The sequence continues at coordinate 50,382 of NZ_JBHIND010000052.1, read as the reverse complement.
CCTATATTATTTTTATCTTTCCGAAGATTATGCCATAATTATTATATCAAAAATACGGTAAAATTATTACTAAAATCATCTATCTATCAACGATATGCTTATAATTATTATCAATATTTTGATTATAACCAAAATAGATATTTCATATTATTGCGCCAACAGTTGTGGTACCCATAAATAAATAGCATTGACATGCTGAATTAAGCCCCCCCGCGTACGGGTATGAGAAACATGAAGGTAGGGATTGTGATCGTCACAAACAGCAAGACTTAAGGTTTGCATTCAGGTGCATTTTTATATTTTTTACAAAAAGGGCTGTTCAAGCGCTTCTTGACACTGCGCCTCGGGATGACTGCGCCTGAACGACAAATCGGCAAGTTTTCGGCTCTAAAAGTATAACATGGTCCACCCGCTCTTGCTACCTCTTCATCTTTATAGCGGAAACCTGATTGAAGCATGCAAGCATAAGTTGTTGCTTTTGCATTGATGCTCTGCTTTCTGTTTTCTGGATCGACATCATAAGGAGTTGGCATACCACATTCTAACAAGCCTTTTCCTATCTCTGTAAAATCTGCTCCTGGTTTTTCCCAAGCAGTCAAATATCCTGAAGGAGGCTTATTAAACTGACATCCAGCTATACTTAACAAAGTTACAGCACTTAATAATTTTACGATGTGTTTCATTTTTTACTCCATGATCTAATTCAAGGCTTTTGTTCTAAATGAGATGTGCCATAAAATTTTTGGCATTTTGGACCCGCATCTCCAAGACAGGTATGGGGATTTATGGGATTTGTAGCCACTCTCTACCATTCTATCCAAACGTTACTGCCAGCAGGTATCGTTTCGTAGGTATAGCCATTACCGCCAATAATTCTGCTTACAAAGTCAAATTTATTCCCATCAAAACCTGTTTCATGCGTCTGTGAATGGCTGCTATGATGGTCTGTCATGCCAACAATCGTCATACTTTCCCCCATTACATTGATATCTTGACCAGAAATCAGATGAGAAGCAATAATCGTAGCATCTCATTGTACATCCATATCAACATTGCCTGTTGCCTCAAGGATAGAGAGAATTGTTGTTGTGTGTGTTCAGAGCTATTGGAAGATTTCTCGTGTAAAAAGCCACTTTCCGATGATTTTTTTGCTGGTTGTAGTGTTCTTGAGCGCCTTTTATGGTAATATCGAATAATTTTGCACCGAAATACAGTTGCGGAGTGCATTTTGTCCGCCTCCACTTGTGATAAAAATTACTCTTGTATCAATATTAAAAAATAAGTTTGATCCTTCCTCTTGTGAGAGCAATAAGAATCGTAAAACTGTCACACGTTCATTGTTCTCTTTAATTTACTCTTCTATGAGATTTTATTGTAATACCTTGCTGCTGTTTATTAAAGTTTTTGTAAAAACAATGATACAATGCCTCATGTAACTTTGTTATCCACTATTTTCTACCAACGCCAATCCTCTTTGAGAAAAAATACATAAAGAACTTTATCTTCGCTTCTAAAAGCAATAGTAATTTTCTAAACAACAAAATTTAAACAACCAATTTTTTAAAGAGCTAAAAAACAATTCTTACAATAACTTCTTTCGTGAAACAGAACTTCATTAATACGTCTAGAAAAAGATATCTGCCTATAATCATGTATCTGGTAAAATCTATTTGCACTGTTAGGCATTTTAACCTGAAAGACTTATATTGATGGCACAGCTCACCATCAAAAAAACGCCTAATATTTATATGATTTTGTCGTTACCGTAAACAATGGCTCACAAAAACTTCCAAAGCAAAATAATAACGAGCAGATTTTTTCAATCTAGATTGTTCTAACCTTTAGAGAAAACAATCAAACACCTGTTCTCCTGATGACATCAGCTATTTGTTTTGAGTTTTTTCTCTATTCACATTTTATTCAGCTTCTTTTGCTTAAAATTATAAAGTTTAAGTGTATAGAAACAAATAACAAGCCAAGCAATCCAAATAACACCTATAATTAAAACTGGTCGTGTCTCATCAAAATACCATAGGAGAATAAAAATAAAAACCATAAATAAAATAGAAAAAATCGATCCTATTGGCCAAAATGGAATGGGAAATTTTAAACCATTCTGAGCTTCTTTAGGCATCTTAATTCGCATAAAAAATTGTGAAAGTAGAATCATCATCCAAACAAAAACTGTCGCAAATGTTGCCATTGCAGCAATAAGAAAAAAAAGCTTTTCATGATAAAAATAATTAAGGACAGCACCAAGAAGAAAAATACCGAAGATCATCAAAATAACAAAAACTGGTATACCGTTTTTTGATAAATATTGAAACTTTTTTAAAGCATAACCTTCCTGCGATAAACCATGGATCATACGACAAGCACCATACATTCCACTATTCATTGCTGAAATAGCCGCTGTAACAACAACAATATTTAAAATATTTGCTGCATATGAAATCCCAAGATTTTCAAAAATGGATACAAAAGGGCTATCCATGAGACCAATCTCATTCCAAGGATAAAGAGACATTAAAATAGCTAAAGTCATGACGTAAAAAAGCAAAATACGAACTGGAGTAGAATTAATTGCCTTTGAAATCGTTTGATGAGGGTTTTGAACTTCCATAACTGCCATGCCAATGATTTCTATGCCACCAAAAGCAAAAACAACAACACTAAAGCAAGCTAAAAAACCAAACCAACCATTGGGAAAAAGTCCACCATTTTTCCATAAATTATGAACAGTAACGGTAGAAAAATCTGCACCTTCACCCCACCCCCAAAAAATAATTGCTATTCCTAAAATAATCATCGCAATGATAGCGATAACTTTAATAGAAGATAGCCAAAACTCTAGTTCACCATAGACTTCTACAGCCGCTAAATTAATACCTGTGATGATTAATGTAATACTCAGTGCCCATACCCAAGGAGCAACATCAGGATACCAAAACCCCATATAAGTCGCAAAAGCTGTAATATCAGCCAAACCAACAAGAATCATCTCAAATACATATGTCCATCCCGTTAAAAAACCTGCTAATGGTGATATGTAATTTGCCGCATAACGAGCAAAAGAACCAGGCAATGGATTATGAAGTATCATCTCTCCTAGAGCCCGCATAACCATAAAAATAGCTAAACCAGCAATACAATAGGCAATCAAAACACTGGGACCCGCAAGCTTAATTGCCTGTGCAGACCCATAAAAAAGACCTGTTCCAATAGCAGAACCAAGAGCTAAAAAAATAACTTGGCGCTTACTCATCCCTCTTTTCAGTTCATTTATTGCCATTTCTTTCCTTACTTTTTGAAATGCTGACAATCCACACCACGATAACAGCTCTATGAGAAATAAAGCCTCATGTTTCTTTCACAAATATATTTCAAAAAACATCGAAGACCAGCCAGTCCAACACTTTGCTCTAAACAATGAAAAAATACTTTTATTGCGAATTATTCAGCTTTTATAGCCTACAATTTCGTATTATTTTATTCAAATAAAGTGATAATGAATTTTTTCATAATTGTCATTTAATTCATTTCGTATTCTCTAGTTTTTTACAGAGAAAATTAACCTTAATGTAATCTAAACTTTTAGGCTTCTATTTCAGTGCACTGAAATAGAAGCCTAAAAATTCATAACAAACACATTAACTATGCATACAATTAATTTTTTGTTACTTTAAGCCAACTCTCTTTGAGCTTATAAAAAAACTTTTTACGCCAATTGAATAGCTCAATTAATGATAATACGAATCTCGCAAGTTTTCAAAAGTATGAGAAAGTGTATCTACAACCCATCTTTTAAGGACTCCAGCTGCCTTAACGACAAGCTTTCCAATGAAAAAAAAATATACGGTAAAAAGAGCATCTTTGATTGTTGGTCCGATGATAGCGTTCTCCTTACCTCTGGGAATTTGCCCTGATATAGCAATAAAATCTTTGTTTTTCGCTGAAATAAGAGGCTCTTTCTCTTGGGCCACTATCATAATGAAAACTTCCTCTGGAAAGCTACCTCTCCTAAAATTTGCATGAATCTCAAGAATTTGAGAGAAAAAAAGAACTGTTATTGAAACACATAATTTAGCACTTTTAAACATTCCTTTCTCCTTTTTTATTTTAAATATCAAAAATAAACTATAAAATTCATAAAGTATTAACAAATAAGAATAATATAAAATAAAACTTTTATTTTTACTCGATACAATACATATATTATAATTTATATTTATATTTATAGAAATATAATATCACGAATATATAATTCGTGGATATTATTTAACTTATATTAAAATTTCTGATATAAATCAGAAAATATAGGTGCTTTAAGTTTATAGTTTCTATAAAATAACATAATATCTAGTTAACTACAAAAATCAGATATATACAGTAATAAATATATGATTTATTAAATAATTCAAATATTGTATCGCTCCTCTATATTTTCATATGAGAAAGTTTTAAAATTCAATATCCGCCCTTCAGCATTGACCTTCAAACAAATACTATTGAAAACTTAATGAAGGAAAAATTGTTTCTGGTAAAACAGATAATAAGTGCCCTTCACGCACAAGTATATGTGCTTGATGAAGATCTGGAGCCAGATAGCGATCTTCCTTAAGAGAAGCAACATTTTTTCGTAGACATTCCATAACGGATTGCAAAAAAGTACTTGTTTTTAAAGGTGCACGATATTCAATTCCTTGTGCTGCAACAAGCGTTTCAATGCCAATAAGTGTAAAAAGATTTTCGCTCATTACCAATAACCGGCGCGCTCCATGGCAAGCCATTGAAACATGATCTTCTTGATTGGCAGAAGTTGGGGTTGAATCAACGGAAGCAGGATGGGCCATTTGCTTATTTTCAGACATTAAAGCTGCCGCTGTTACTTCAGCAATCATAAAACCTGAATTAAGACCCGCATTATGCGCTAAAAAAGCTGGAAGTCCATAAGAAACTGCTGGATCAACCATAAGAGCAATACGCCGTTGAGAAATAGATCCTATTTCACATAAAGCAAGAGCAATCTGATCAGCAGCAAACGCTACAGGTTCAGCATGAAAATTCCCACCTGATACAACTTCACCATTCCTTAAAATCAATGGATTATCTGTAACAGCATTTGCTTCAATAATCAGTGTTTTTGCTGCTGCCAGCAAAATATCAAAACATGCCCCCATGACCTGTGGCTGGCAACGTATACAATAAGGATCTTGTACACGCTCATCCCCCCGTAAATGTGCTGCACGAATTTCTGAATCCTCTACAAGCTTTTCTAATGTTTTCGATACAGCAATCTGCCCATAATGTCCTCGTAAAATATGGATATCAGGATGAAATGGCGCCGTTGATCCCATGATAGCATCTGTCGTCAAAGCCCCTGCCAACAATCCACCACACAATGCCCGATAACCTCGAAAAAGACCAGCAAGTGCAAGGGCTGTTGATGTTTGAGTTCCATTAATAAGAGCTAGACCTTCCTTTGCCTCTAAAATAATAGGGGACAATCCCGCTTTCTCTAATGCAACCGCCCCACTCATACGAATATTTTGAAAAAATGCTTCTCCTTCTCCCATCATAACAGCCGCCATGTGAGCAAGTGGAGCTAGATCACCTGAAGCACCAACAGACCCTTTTTCAGGGATGACAGGAATGACGCCCTTTGCAAGCATATTTTCCAGCAAATTTACCAATTCTAGACGAACTCCTGAAGCCCCTCTTCCTAAAGAGATAAGCTTTAAGCTCATTATCAAACGCACAATATTTTCAGCTAAAGGCTCTCCTACCCCACAACAATGGGACAAAATAAGGTTTCTCTGTAAAACAGCGACATCGTCCGCATCAATTTTAATGGAAGCCAACTTCCCAAAACCAGTATTAATACCGTACACAGGCTCACTTCCAGCAGCAATTTCAGCAATGCGCTGAGCCCCTTTCTCGATAGCTAAATGCGTGTCATTATGAAGTTTACTCACTTCACCATTAAAATAAATAGCTGCAAGCTCACTAAGCGTCACCTCGCTCGGTTTCAGTATAATAGTCATAATCTACTTTCTTTTTTTTTATCAAAGTATAACGTTTAGCATTATTGATCCTTCTATAAAACAAAAAAAACTATAACGACTCTTTAAAGCGAGAATGCTTTCTTAAAGGTATTCCTTACAATGGAGTTATTATCCAAAAGTAGAATAGTTTACGATAAATGAAAATGAAATATTGACAAACACAACCAAGTCATGGATTTCAAAAATAGATAAAGCTTTAATTTATAATCATAATCTAGCATGCTTCATATTAAATGAGAGAGCTGAATATCTTAAAACTCTCTCATTCCACATCTGTGTATGTTGAATAAATCAAAACCATTCGCTTGCACGTCATAAGCGAGATTGGCGTATGGATAAAACTGTAAAAAAGGACTAAAAACTCCTCTTATGAACCGTGTCAAGGGCTGTCGCAACATTGGGAGATGAAAGTGTGGATGGTGCAGGCTTATTCTTTTATGAAGCGTAAAGATGAAAAAATCAATGGATTTATTATCAAGCTATTCTTACTAAACTTATAAAAACCTTAAATAGATAGCTGTCACAATCTATCATGATTGCAAAAATCAAACTCTATAGAAAATTAAAAAACTTATTTAACACATCACAACAGAGAAGAAATTGAGCTTATTTGCGACTTCTAAAATTGTATTTAAAGCGCCAGATTAAACCTTGAAAAACACATCTTCAATAAAACCACATAAGAATCGGCCTAACCCGTTATTTAAAATAGAAAATAAAAGAAGTTTTCTTATATCAAAAAAAAATAATTAATATATTGTTTTATATTATATCTTTTAAACAGAGAAATGCTTCATATAGCATATTTATATTTTACTTTTTTGTTATATTGAATCTGAATTTAGAGATAATTTCAAAATGAGTTGTTTTTTAAAGGTGCTTCCAAGCCATTACCTTTTTTACTACAAATTTCTGATTATGATAATTTTTTGTACTTTTTCAGTTGTTTTTGTCAAAATTTATTAAAAACACTCTCATTTAATAACAAAAAACAATCATAAAAACAAAGAATTATCAAATATTTCTATTCAATCTACCTCTTCTTATTTTATAAAATAATCTGTTGTTAAACTGCAGTAAAAAAAGCGCTTCGATACTATAATGCACTGCATAAATTTTCTATTTAAACTCTCTCATATCAAGTGAACAATGAAAATCAGCGGTAATAAGATGTCAATGTGAATGCTGAAGAAAAAAACTTTCGCCCTCAAAGTCTGCCTTAATAAGGCGTTAATTTCCTGAATACCGCCCACTCTGATGTGCTAAAAGAGCAAAAGCAATCATCGATATCGGATTATCCTGCATACATATAGAGCTCACTTCGATACAAAAGCTCCAAATTGCCTTGCACTTCATATTTCTTTATCAATGCGACCAATTGCCGCAAATATTCTTCCCCATAGCAAACAATAGCGCGTTGCGCTTGCGTTGAAGAGCGGCTCATTCCAATAAAAGCTTCAGATGGGATCATCATCGTCCAATTGTGCGTATGAAAAAAAATCTTTTCTGGATCTACCCCAAAGCCATCAGTCATTTCCTGTAAAAAATCAAAATTACGATAATAACGGGAATAATTCGGACTCATTTTCTCTAACAATGTCTCATAAGCCTCTAGAAATTCGCTATGCTTGAAATCACGATTATTTTGAATAACCGCCATGACACCATTGACTCGAAGTTGATCTGAAACAGAACAAAGCAACTTGGGACGATCCATCCACTGAAACGCTTGCGCTGCAATGACAAGATCAACCTCGCCAATTTGAGGCAATAGGTCTTCGGCACGGCCCTGATACCACTGCACCGTAGGAAATTTTTTTCGCCCCTGCTTAATCATATCTGCCGATACATCGATAGCATGATATTGGTGCTCATTTCCTAAAAATTTAACAATTCCCTCTAATGCGATGCCTGTCCCAGCACCCACATCCACAATGGACAAATGCTTTTTGTTCTTAAAAGGATGGAGCATGGTTTTAAATAAAGTAAGGGGATAGCGAGGACGATAACGATCATAATCATTAGCCAATCCATCAAACTTTTCACTTTGCCGCTGAACACTTTCTATCATAGGACTTTCACCCTCCTTCTCAATTACTACCATACATAATAAAAAAGCCTTTTTATCCAATGTATTAAACATAACTTCTAAAGGAGGAAAATAAGAACTGCCCTGACCTTATATCTTTCCATAAGATTGATACTTACATTTTTCTCTTTTCCAATTGTTATCTGCACGTTGCGAAACCCAAAACTCCTACGAAAATAATATATTTTTCTGTAATAATAATTGATATAAATATTATTGATCTTTTATAAGATGACATCTATATTACTATTATTATTTTAACATCAACAAGTCACTTAAGCGTACCTAAAACGCAGAGAGATATCAATTTATTGATAAATACGCCTGTTTATAAAGTTCAAAATACTTTCCACCAAGAAAATAAACCCTATATAATACATAAAATATCTGTGGAGACATCTTTATGTTAAATGTACAAACTTCTTCAATGTTTAAAATATTAAAAAAATTTCCAATCGTGATTCTTTTGGCATGGTTAGTGCCATTTTTAAGTGGGTGCGGATTTAATACGATACCAACAAATGAAGAAAAAGCACATGCAGCATGGAGTGAAGTGCTCAATCAATATCAACGTCGTATAGATCTCATCCCCAATCTTGTAGAAACAGTTAAAGCTTACGCAGCTCATGAACAAAGTGTTTTCACAAATGTAATTGAAGCACGTGCTAAAGCAACACAAGTCAACATTAATGCAGATATGTTGAATAATCCAGAAGTTATGCAGCAATATCTCAAAAATCAAGCAAATTTATCAAGTGCACTTTCGCGACTTATGGCTGTTGTTGAAAACTATCCGGATCTTAAAGCAAACCAAAACTTTCTTGCTCTTCAATCACAATTAGAAGGAACAGAAAACCGTATTTCCGTTGCGCGCCGCGATTATATTGAAACAGTACGTGCCTACAATACTGCACTCAAAACAATGCCGACGATGATTTGGGCAAAATTATGGTTTCGTGATGCTAAACCTATGCCAACTTTTACCATCGATACTGATAGCCAACAAACACCAAAGGTTAATTTTAATTAATGAAATCATTTCGATACTCTTTGCAACGTATTGTATTTCCAAAATTATGGGCTTTTATCTGCTCTCTGTATTTAGTTGCTGCATTGGGAAGTATCGCTTGTTCGCAAATAAAATTTCCTCATTTAACAGGTTATGTTAATGATGTGGCTCATTTGCTCGATAATGCAACCAAGGAAGACTTGACAAAAAAACTGGCAGCACTCGAAGAGAAAACGGGAGATCAAATTGTTCTTGTAACACTCCCTACTCTTTCGGGCAACGATATAGAAACGTACAGCAATTCTCTTTTTCGTACATGGGGATTAGGCCAAAAGAAGATCAATAATGGTGTATTACTGGTCATTGCACCGAATGAACGCACAGCACGTATCGAAGTTGGATATGGTTTGGAAGGAGAGCTAACAGATGCTCTTTCCTCTGTCATTATTAATAGCTTCATGATTCCTAATTTTCGCGAAGGAAATTATCAAAAAGGAATTGCTGAAGCAGTTGATACAATTATCAAAGTTATTACAGAAAGTGATTCTGATTTTACTTTTCGCATCAAAGAAAAAGCTAAAATCGTTGAAGAACAACGTAAACAAGCTGAAAAAGAAGAAATGGTAATCAATGCAATTATGTTTCTCATTCTCTTTATAGTCGTTGGTTTGCCCATTCTTGCAATGATTTTTGGTAAAAAAGTGGGTCCACAAAAGTATCTCTGGCTGGGGATCATCTTCACACCTTGGTTTCTTAACTTAAGTGCCGGTGGCAGATATCCTGGTGGAAGGTTCGGTGGTCCTCGAGGTGGAGGGGGATTTAGGGGTGGTGGTGGATCATCAGGTGGTGGTGGTGCAACAGGAAGATGGTAAAAGGAACGTGGATTTTTAAGCGTAGCAAATCTTCTTAAGATAAAATTTTATGAACGTATTCTCTTTTATTCAACAATTCTATACCTTACTCTGTAATCACTTTTATTGATTACAATACAAACTCAAACATCAAGATAAATATTACCCATGACATGTGAATTGAAACATACAGATCGTAATCACTTATCACATCATTTTAATGCAATTCTAGAAAATCCACCCGTCGAATGGAAAATAAGCGATCATCTGATTGAGTATCCTGAAGCTCTGCGTTATATGCAAGAACGTGTAGAAAAAATTCTTGCAAAAACTGCGCATGAACAAGTTTGGCTTCTCGAACACCCTTCCCTTTATACAGCGGGAACGAGTGCAAATAAAAAAGATCTTTTGGCGCCTAATTTATTCCCTGTTTATGAAGCAGGACGTGGAGGTGAATTTACATATCACGGTCCAGGACAGCGTATTGCTTATATCATGCTTGATCTTAAACGCCGGAAACAAGACATTCGTGCTTTCATTAGTGCATTAGAAGAATGGATTATACAGATGCTTGCCAACTTTAATATTAAAGGCGAACGCAGAGAAGATCGCGTTGGTGTCTGGGTTAAACAGTCTCATTGCCCATCAAAACAAAATGATCTTTCTTCCGAAGATAAAATTGCAGCTATTGGCATTCGAGTGCGCAAATGGATAAGTTTTCATGGAGTTTCTATCAATGTTAATCCTAATTTAGCCCATTATTCAGGAATTGTTCCTTGTGGAATTACAAACCACGGTGTAACAAGCTTTCTTGATCTAGGTTGCCCTGTAGCAATGCATGATATTGATATTGCTCTCAAACACGCTTTTGAAAAAATTTTTGGTCCAACAATCGATGTTTCCTAAGTGCATTGATTTTTAAATAAAAAACAGGCATAAAATTATTTTAATAAATATTTGATTTTATGAGGTGGATAGTTAAACGCTATGAGCGATAACAAAAAGGATCTTTTTAGTGTTTTAAATAAAGCCCAATCTCGGGTAAATACAAAAGAAAACACTCTGCAGTCTCCAATGAAATCAAACGCGATGATTTCAAGAAAAAGTGCAAAAGATACGCAAGAAGATGACTATAATGCCCTCTCTATTCGAGTTCTTGAGGGTTTAGAGCCGGTACGTTTACGCCCTGGAATGTATATTGGTGGAACAGACAGTAAAGCACTTCATCATTTATTTGCCGAAATTATTGATAACGCGATGGATGAAGCTGTTGCGGGTTATGCAGATTCTATTGAGGTCTCATTAGATAGGAACGGTTATATAACCGTTACAGATAATGGACGCGGTATTCCTGTTGAAAATCATCCTCAAATGCCTGAGAAATCGACTCTTGAAGTTATTATGACACAACTCCACTCAGGGGGAAAATTTGATGGAAAGGCTTATCAAACTGCAGGTGGACTTCATGGAGTAGGAATTTCTGTCGTCAATGCTCTTTCTGATGATATGGAAGTTGAAGTTGCACGAGAACGAAAACTTTACCGCCAACGTTTCTCACGTGGTATTCCTCAATCTGGATTGGAAGATCTGGGAGATGTTTATAATCGTCGTGGTACGCGCGTTCGTTTTCATCCTGATCATAAAATTTTTGGTGAAAAAGCAGCTTTTGATCCAGAAAAAATCTATAAGATGACATGCTCCAAAGCCTATCTTTTTGGTGGCGTAAAAATTCGCTGGTCTTGTGATCCCGTCATACTTGAAGGCGCAAAAAATATTCCTGAAAAAGCTGTTTTTCATTTTCCCGATGGGCTTAAAGACTATTTACTTTCGTCACTAAAAGATGAATATCGAGTAACGTCAGAAATTTTTTCTGGCAAAACACAACACAATAATGGCCATGGCTCCGTTGAGTGGGCTATCGCTTGGCATGGTGGTGATTCTTGTGTGCAATCTTACTGCAATACGATTCCTACAGGAGAAGGCGGAACACATGAAATAGGATTACGTCAAGCTCTTTTGCGTGGATTGAAATCCTACGCTGAGTTAATAGGAAACAAGCGCGCAACGATTATTACGTCTGACGATATTATGATTTCAACAGCCGCAATACTTTCAGTCTTTATCAGTAACCCTGAATTTGTTGGACAAACAAAAGATCGATTAGCAACCATTGAAGCACAGCGTATCGTTGAGAATGCAATCCGCGATCCTTTTGATCATTGGTTAGCAAATTCCCCACAAGAAGCAACAAAACTTCTCGATTGGGTTATCGAACGTGCTGAAGAACGTGTTAGACGACGCCAAGATAGAGAAATAAGTCGAAAAACTGCTGTCCGTAAATTACGTCTGCCCGGTAAACTTGCAGATTGTAGCCAGAACCATGCTTTGGGTGCTGAACTATTCATTGTTGAAGGGGATTCTGCAGGAGGATCTGCTAAACAAGCAAGAAATAGAGCAAACCAAGCAATTTTACCTCTTCGTGGTAAAATCTTAAATGTCGCCAGTGCTGCACATGAAAAAATGAACTCAAGCCAAACAATTAGCGATCTGATCCTTGCTCTTGGATGTGGAACACGCTCCAAGTATCGTGAAAAAGATCTCAGATATGAACGTATTATCATCATGACAGATGCTGATGTTGATGGTGCTCATATTGCGTCACTGCTCATTACCTTCTTCTTTCAAGAAATGCCTGACCTTATTCATCAGGGACATTTATATCTTGCCGTCCCTCCCCTTTATAGAATATCGCAAGGAGGAAAAGTTGCTTATGCTCGTGACGATATTCATAAGGATGAATTGCTCAAAACTGAATTTACTGGAAAAGCTAAAATCGAAATCGGGCGTTTTAAAGGGCTGGGTGAAATGCGCGCAGAACAACTTAAAGAAACGACTATGCATCCTCAAAAACGTACATTGCTTCGTGTTTCTATTGATGCCGTGGAAATGCAAGAAACGAAAAAGACTGTAGAAAGTCTCATGGGAACAAAACCAGAAGCACGATTTCGTTTCATACAAGAAAACTCTACTTTTGCCTCTAATCTAGACATCTAATGTAAAAAATATCCCTTTCAAACCACTGCAGCTGCGTCAATCACGCGCAGTTGCGGATTGATCGTTCCATTCCAATAATTCAAACTAAGATGACCAGCTAAATGAATCATTTCACCAATATTTTCAAAAAGAAAATCACCTAGCGATGTCCCTACAGCACGAAAAGCTATTCCTTGTAGTTTTTTTCCTTCAACATTAGATACAATGAGGCGAAGATGTCCTTTACCAACTTCAGATAGATTCACCAGTCGATGAGAGGGAAGAACAAAAACAGGTGTTGCATTCCCTGCCCCAAATGGCCCTGCTTTTTCAAGCAATTCAAACAGCGCTTCATTAACACCAGAAGCAGAAAGAGAACCATCTATACTAAGAGATTTTTTTGCACGCAACTGTGAAACCATTAAAGAAACTTTTTCTTCTAGCCATTTTCGAAAAATTTCAATTTTTGTTGATTGAATTGTAATTCCTGCTGCCATACTATGCCCCCCTCCTTTTTCTAATAAATTGAGTGTAACAGCTTCACGAACGATTGCTCCTAAATCTATACCATTAATTGAGCGTCCCGACCCTACGCCATTTCCATCTTCTTTCAAAGCAATAGCAAAAACAGGACAAAAAAAACGCTCTTTGAGGCGGGAAGCAAGAATACCAATAATCCCCGGATGCCATTCTTTATGAGAAATGACAAGTGACAATGGTGTTTCTTGACCTTGATAAAGAGAAGCAATATAGGATTCCGCTTGTGCTAATTGAATATTCTCCATTTCTTGGCGTTCTTGATTAAGCCGATCTAATTGTTCTGCTATTCTGTCCGCTTCATCTTTATTCTCACAGCTAAGCAAACGTGCTCCCAAAGCTTGATCACCAATGCGCCCTCCTGCATTAATTCTAGGACCTAATAAAAAACCTAAATGAAAACTATTAAGCGGCTCCCCTATTCGTGCAACCTTTGTTAAAGCTGTTATTCCTAGATTATGCATAGAACGAGCAACTTGAAGCCCTTTTAACACAAAAGCACGGTTAACCCCCTGTAATGGAACGACATCACATATGGTTGCCAATGCAACAAGATCAAGCATACTTAAAAGATCAGGCAGCGGTCCTTGGAATTGTTTTTTCCGCAGCAAATGATGAACCCAAGCTAACGTAACAAAAACAACGCCAGCTGCACATAAATGCCCCTGTTTAGAAAAATCATCAGGACGATTAGGATTGACAAGAGCAACAGCTTCTTGATGAATCTCTGACATTTGATGATGATCTAAAATCACAACATCAGCACCAGCAAGCCTCGCTGCTTTTACGGCATCAGGACTGTTTGCGCCACAATCAACAGTGATAATTAACCGAGCGCCTTCTTGCACAAGCATTCTCATTGCTTGTTCATTCGGACCATAGCCTTCAACAATACGATCAGGAATATAAATTTTGACTTCAATACCAAAATAACGAAAAAAACGTGCTATGAGTGCCGATGAACAAGCACCATCAACATCATAATCACCAAACACAGCAACCTGTTCTTGATTGAGAAGAGCCTTAACAATGCGCTCTGCAGCGCATTGCATATCCCTAAAACTTTCTGGATCAGGCATAAGCGTACGCAATGTTGGATTAATAAAAGCAACAGCCTCAGCTTCATCCACATCTCTTGCTGAAAGTACTCGAGCTAACTGATCTGGAAAGCCAAATTTTTGAGAAATAGCGCGCGCGTTATTTATCCCTTGAACATCAAGGGCATCTAACCAAGCTTGACCACAAGCAGAAGATTCAACATTGAGAAAATAACGAGACCACTGCATTATTTCTTATTTTATAATGAAGAACGATAAAATACAATCATGCGTTAAAGATAAAATAGTCTTTTGCAACATTCATTTTAAGTTTAAATGGTCTACAAACTTCTTTTAATGGGGTATTATAATACCTTTCTTGTAACATGTTGTTTTATAAAGTTTTTATTTTCTCTTGACGTCAATCAAAAGACATTATATCAGAGCAAGTAGTATGCGTTAAATATTTCGCTATGGTAACAATTTTCAACGCAAAACAGTAAAAATTCCCTTATATTAAAAGGGTTCTAATAAAGGATACTTCTATGGCAACTTTTTCACAAAAGCCAACTGAAGTGGTGAAAAAATGGGTTATTATTGACGCAGAAAACCTTGTTTTGGGTCGTCTTGCCACATTTGTTGCTAACCGCTTACGTGGCAAACATAAAGCTACATTTACTCCACATGTTGATGATGGTGACAACGTTATTGTCATTAATGCAGATAAAATAGCTCTCACTGGCAAAAAATATACGGATAAAAAATATTATTGGCATACCGGCTATATTGGTGGAATCAAACAACGTACAGCACGTCAACTTCTTGAGGGGCGTTTTCCCGAACGCGTTATTGAAAAAGCAGTAGAGCGCATGATTCCTCGAGGGCCTCTTGGTCGCCGTCAATTGAAGAATCTACGTGTTTACGCTGGAAGCCAACATCCACATGAAGCACAACAGCCTGAATCTCTTGACGTTGGTGCTTTAAACCGCAAAAACAAAAGGATTGCTTGATTATGGCTGAAATTAATTCTCTTTCTGAGCTTAGCATAGTAACAAGTATTACAGAAACACATGAAAATGTTGTTCCTGTTCACGTGCAGAAGCTTGATTCACAAGGACGTGCTTACGCAACAGGAAAGCGTAAAGACGCTGTTGCGCGTGTATGGATTAAACCAGGTTCTGGAAAAATCACGATCAACAATAAGGAATTTGACAAATATTTTGCTCGTCCTGTTCTTAGAATGATTCTTCGTCAACCAATTGTTGCAACAAATAGGGATACCCAGTTTGATATTATTGCAACCGTTGCAGGCGGTGGTCTTTCTGGACAAGCCGGTGCAGTGCGCCATGGCATTTCCAAAGCTTTAACCTATTACGAACCAGAACTTCGCTCAATCTTGAAAAAAGGTGGGTTTCTTACCCGTGATAGTCGTGTTGTTGAACGTAAAAAATACGGTAAAGCAAAAGCACGTCGTTCTTTCCAATTCTCAAAGCGTTAATTTCAATTTTTGCAATGCATAAAGCCTCGGACAAAAACGGGGCTTTTTAAAACTGCTAAAACAGACTTTTAGATGAATGTAGGAACAAATCTATACCGATTAGAAAAAACAAGAATGCAAAACAACCTCTTCTCTTAAGATAAAAGGCAAGAAAAATAGACCGAAAAAATTCAAAACTTCAGTTTCAATTTTTTAAATCTGTTTTACTAACTTGTAATATATCGACGTGCTAAAGCACAAAAATCTTTACGCGACAACTTTAGCAATCTTATAAGCTTTTCAATATTTTTTCTATCATCACTTAACAAGCTTTAGTCCAAGAAATGCTTTACCATTGTAATAAAATGAGGGACAGAAATAGGCTTTGACATATATTCTTCACATCCACTGGCACGAATTCGCTCCTCATCGCCTTTCATAGCAAAAGCTGTTACAGCAACAACGGGGATTGATCGAAGTTCTTCATCTTCTTTTAATTGTTTAATAACATCTATTCCAGAGACCTCTGGCAACTGGATATCCACAAGAATAAGAGATGGCATTGATGAACGCGCCAAATCTAATGCCATAAGACCATTACGTGTTTCAACGGTTTCATAACCACTCGCTTCTACAAGATCGCGAAATAACTTCATATTAAGCTCATTATCTTCCACGATCATGACTTTTTTTGACATTCGTATAACTCCACCCTTCTCAGATAAAATAGAGAAATAGAAATGAATCCACATTCTCTTTGCTTAAGATAAAATGATAAAATGAATTGTAAACCACAAAGAGATTAAAAGAGTCCAATAAAAGCATTTTTGCAAATATTTGTAAGACGCATCGCTATACTTATTCAGTTCATCAACATAAAACCCACAAATAGTCGTAAGATTGTGTGACCTTGTATTTTTTGAGTTGATATACAAAGTTTATGGATATCTCAATTAATGCATTCGCGTTTTCATCATAAAAAAAATATCAACCACAAACTTAGCTTAAATGCGCATTTTGAAGAGAAAAAAATTTAAGTAAATTTAAAAAGCAACTGATTAGCTGAATTTAATGCACCATATACAGGCATCCACAAAACAATATCTTAATGATATAAAAGGATAAACTTATCAAGATCATTAAGATTAAAAAAAATAAATAAACCGTGATTAAATATCACGGTTTATTTAATATAAAACATTCAATAACAGCATAATTCAAAGTTTATCAAGGATAATATCTTTTAATTCAAAGCCCATGAACTATGAGCAAAAGCATCGAATGTTCTTCCACCTGTCTCTCTGTTAGGACTCGGTGGCTTTCTAGTAAAGAAATATACAAGATATGCGATGAGACCAAAAATCGCTGTCTCCAACCCCATTAAACCCGCAACTTTTTGGACATTTTTCTCAGCCCCTTGTCCTCCAAACTGGCTAATAATCATATCAACAGCTTTAATAACTCTATTTTCCTGTGTCATTACAGAAATAAAACCAGCATTTTGAAATCTGCCATTTAAAGAATCAGCATTGGCTCTTAAAATCTGTGAAAAGAAAATCGCTACTGCAACAAAACATACTATACAATGCTTGAATATTTTCATCATAACCACCTAATTACAATATTTAGTAAAATAAATTTTCTTTACCGCCCCCTCTAAATAGAAAACATTCCGTTATCTATCGATAAAGTATATTTATCTTCTGATAATAAAAATATAATACAAAATTTAATTAATAATTTTATTTTAATTGTTATTTTTATATTATATTACACTTACAATATATCCGTTACATGTTTATTTAATAATTGTCAATTATTTTATTTGTACTTTACATTATGTAGTTTAATGATAAAAATATATTAAAATAAAATTATTTTATTGTTTTTATTATAAATTTAGCTTTATTATCATAAATATTATTATGATTTTATAATATATAAAAATATCAATATGTTGTTTTTTAGTTACACATAATATTTTTATTTTTTTGTATAATATAGTAAAATAAATAGTTTTATAAAATAATTTTTCCTTAGGATAGATTGAGAAAAAATATTTGCCCCAGCTACAATTAGCGTAAGCACCAGCTTAACTCTTTGATTAAAAAAGCTAAATTAGGTAAGATAAGGGATAACTTTGGTGAATGCGCCAAATCTAATGCCATAAGCTATTACACATTTCAACGATTTCACAGCCATGCGTTTCTACAAGAACGTGGAATAATTTTAATAAAGTTCATTGTCTTCCACAATTATAAATTTCTAACATTAATATAATTCCACGACTTTAAGATAAAATAGAGAAATAAAAATGAATACACCTTCTTTCTAACCAAGATAAAATGATTAAAAATATAAATCATAAAAAATTTAATAATGTCCAATAAAAGCATTTTTGCAAATATTTGTAAGACGCATCGCTATACTTATTCAGTTTATCAAAATGATAATCTAGAATAGCCGTAAAATGATGTGATCATATATTTTTTGAGTTAATACGAAAAATTTATGGATATTCAAATCAGCTCATGCCCCTTTTCATCTTAGAAAAGATATCAATCACGAAAATTAACATAGATATATATTTTGGAAAAAAATTTAAATAACGTTGATATGGATAGATTATTTGCTAGCAAACAATCTTCTCTATTAAATCAGAGTGTTCACTACTGTGATATTGTAATCTCAATCACGACAACACTTCAATAACAGACTAAAATATAGATTCACTATAAGCTTAAAATAAAAATTTTGGAATTGATCATACATACAATGAATGAACCGTAAAATACAAAAGTAATCATAACACTAGAAAATGAAAAAGCTTATCACTCTTGTTCACTATTCCTTCCTCTCTCATTTTTTCTGTGTTATTTTTAAAGTCTTGTAAAAGATATGAATTACATGCAAAAAAATTTAGCCCTTTGTAATCTCTACGCCATCAATCACATTAGTTTTATTAATGATAAGCAATAACATCTATATAGCTCTAAGTTTAGAGAGCAACACCAGATTAAAGTATCATTTTTATTTATTGTAAAGAGGATGTAAAACTCCATTTTTCTCTTATCATTGTTAATGAAAAATTGAAAAATGAGCTTATTAATATTAAAAAATAGAAAATAATTTTTTACAAAATAATATCTTATTTAATTACTTTTTAAAATAATATAAATATATTATATTTATATTGTATATGTTTAATTAAATAATAATATTTATAATAACACTAAAATATTACATAATAATTATCTTTATATTAAATAAAATCATAACATAAAATAAGAAATTTACAATAAAATTAAGTATAATTCCCTTAATTAACCATTACAACAAAGAAATATATTTAATTATGTTATTGAACTCAGTTGCGTTGCCATCGTTTTTTCCCGCTTTGCTTAGTGGATCCTTTTATTTCCAAGCAATTATTAACTGAATTTTGACTGCTCAGCATGCTGAAAAATCTCTATGTGATTGTTGTCTTGATAATTGCTATCATGTTGTTTGGCGAAGCTCTTAGCTTTCTATCGGACAACTTAAAAGCTTTATTCTGTCAATGTTCTTATTGTTTAAGCAAAAACTCCTCCACGTAATAATATATTGAATGCACCAACAAAATCCGCACGAATAACCACATTCTGCACATATAAAAATTACCCATCTTTGACAATTTTTTAGCACTATAAACGCAACAAAAATAAATTTTGCTCGGAGAAGAAAGCACTACTAATATTGTACACCATCTTACCATTGGCTTGTGTCATCAAGCAGCCATCTAAACTCAAACTAATCTAAAACCAAGAAATTTAACTCTCTGATTTTTATTGTAAATTCTTTGCTCATAGCTATAGAAATACAACCGATTTTATGCATGAATATGTCTAATAAAAAATCCTCATATGTAAATTTTACATGACTTATACCGCCAGCATAAATAACGATATTTTACAGTACGATAGAATTTTTACTCAATTTTTTATTTTTATAATCATGATGACTTTTATATTATCCCCCTAATCCATTAAATTTACGCATTGTTTTCTTATAACTTATGAAAGTCATGACCATGGAAAGAAAAGCGCTCAACAGAAGATATCCAATATTCCATTCGCCTTTACCAAGCAACAATGACACAGGCAAGGAAGCAGAAAAAGCCATGGGAAGCATAAACAAAAGCCATTTTACGATGCTTAAAGGATAAATTCCTATTGGCACAAATGAAAGCTCATAAATCATTTCATGAAAATATTCGACAGGCATCTTACGGCTAATAATAAATGTTATAAAATTGAACATCAGAAAAAAACAAATATTGACAATAAAAACACAAAATATTGCAACAACAAAAGAGATCCATCTTAGCTTAAGATCAGAAATATTCGGTAATGATACAAATAAATAGGCACTAACATAAAGGACAAAGAGCTTGATCAAATTAAGAGGTTTACACCAACCAAACAACATCAACAACCAAATTGAAACGGGCTTTATCAAGTATGGTTCAATTTTACCATCCGCTACTTTTTCAAAAAACGTTTCAATAGAATTAATAAAAATATTCAAAAATATTCCAAGTAAAACAAAGACAACAAAGATAAAATGGATTTCATCTCTGCTATAGTTACCGATCTTTCCTGAAAAAGAAGATACTCTATCAATAAATATGAATTGAATAAAATAATAGCATAGAGAAAGAATAAACTCCCCAGCCAAATTCTTACCATAAACAATCTGTCGGCGGATATTCAGACTGATAAAATGAAGGATGATTTTCATCTCAACCACCTGCTCCATTATATGCTTTCATCCCTTTATTCCAAGCGATATAAATTAAGAATAAAAAACACAAAATATAAGTAAAACTTCCGAAAATAAACTGCTGAAACAACGCTAAATTTTGCGTCGCGAAAAACTCGGCAGGAGCGGATATCATGAAACGATAAGGATTAAATTGCATAAGCGGAATAAGCCACACCGGCCAAAAAGATGGTGGTAAAAGAACACCCCCAAGAAGCGCTGAACTAAGAATACTAAAAGAGAGTAATATATTGTACTCAATCACCCAAAAGCTTAATAAAGCAATTCCAAAAGAGATTAAAAAACAAAGCAATTGTGATAGAATAACAACCAGAAAAAAGAACAGAAAAGCGATGACCAATCCCAGAATATTTTCATAGGATAAAACAAGCTTAACAATAAAAAGAGCCAATAATGGGATGCTATATAATACACTCTCCCCTAAAAAAGTAAAAAGCATTTGTGTCATATAACTAAAGGGCTTTGTAAGATATACTTCTAATTGGCCTTCTTTAACATGATGAGAGAAAAACTTAATCACATTATAACCATTATTTAAGCGACCTAGGACTAAAGCAAAAGCATAATAATACATCATATCATAAAAGCTAAAGCCATTTATGGTGTTGCCCGTATCAGAGAAAAGTGCATTCCATAATAGAAGTTGAATAACAAATGGCGAAAGTGTCCCAATGATAATATCGGTAAAAAACATTGCTCTATCACTTAGAACAGTGAGTAATCCATTCTTGGCAAAAAGAAACATACCAAAGCAGTGGTTAGATAAATTCTTTAAATTTAACACGGAGCATCTCTTCAAGCGAGGGAGTGGATACAGAGAACGTACAGTTCAATTTGGTTGTAATTTCGCGTACAAAACGCGCAAAATCCTCACGGGGCAGCGAAACCTCCAGCGAGCATTCTTCAGCGTTAAAGTGCTTATCTTTTAAAGAAGTAGATAATTTCAACGCAATCTCATCAATTTTTTCTACAACAGCTGAAGGTACAGCCATGTGTTCACAAAAAAACGTTATTCTCACCAAAGAAGGGATGACATTTTTAAGCGCGTGAAGATTACCATGAAACTGTTTCTTTCCTTTATGCAAGAGAATAATATCATCAACGTATCCATCAATATCTCCCATATCATGACTTGTGATGATATATCCAGTGCCACGCTCCTTTTTCAGTTTTTTAAGAAGCTCCCTGATTTCATGCTTAGATGTAATATCAAGACCAATACTTGGCTCATCGAGAAACAACAGTTTAGGTCTAAAGGAGAGATTAAATGCCAATTCACTTTTCACTCTCTCACCCAGACTAAGCATCCGCACTGGCTTATCCATAATATGCTCAAGGCCCAGTAACTCAGCGATCTCTTTAAGATCACGGGTAAAAGAGGCGCGTTCAAGACCATATAATGGTTGAACCATATCCAAACTGTAGCGTAAGGGCAAATCCCACCATAAACAATTCTTGTGACCAAAGACCACACCCAAAGACTTGAACAGATTTTTCTTCGCTTTATAAGGATCAACACCAAGGACTTTAACACATCCCTCATCAGCGTATTGTATACCAGAAAGTATTTTAATCAGTGTCGATTTACCCGCTCCGTTAGGGCCAAGAATTGCTAACGATTGCCCTGAAAAGAGGGTGAAACTCATGTCTTTTAACACATGATGATTTGTATAAACCGGCTTGAAGAGAGAAAAGACCTTGTTTTTAAAACCAATTCCTCTGTCAATGTTGCGATATATTTTTGAGACGTTATTAACGTCAATCAATAATGATCCCATCAGTCACTCCTAATTTCAACTTATCCCCCCTTTGAATGTTTCCATAATAAATATCTGTTTTTGTTCACTAGAAAAAACAAAAGTGTTCAAGCCCTCCTTAGAGCAATAAAACGCGCCTGACGTTTTATCTCCAATTTTTTGTCTAGATATTTTTTCAATGTGATGAGTTCACTTCAATGAAGCATTAAGATACTAAAAACTTATTTCTTCTTTTATGAAAGATAATCTTTTGGATAAACTAAGTAAGTAGAAAAATAATTGGTCATTGAAAGGAGAGCTTTGCTAAGAAGGCTTCATTGTGTAAGCAAAGATACAAAGCATAAATCTATACTATAAGCATATCAAACCACATTGATAACAAAACAAAAATCCTTGACAACAGGAATTTTTTGAGAGGCTACTTTCCCTCAGCATTACTATAAAATGCCTCCATTATTCCCCATGAAAAAACTAAAATTGCTTTCACTATTTTAGTAAATATCTTTCAGATTTTATCTAACTCATCTCCCTCAACAGACACGCCTCCCCAATATATGACCTCTGTAGATAATTCAAAGGAGCAGCTTCATAAACTCAGATTATTAAACGATACATCATATCCAAAATAACAATACAATCAATATGGATAAAGAGCTGTAGAAAGAAAGCCATGATATTCGAAAATTTCATCACTCAAAAACACAATTTTCTCATAGCTATTGACTTATCAAAAACTTTCTTCAAATGATGCCCTATTCATCTTATCAAATTTATAGATAAAATTTGTATCAATCAAAAAGAACAAATGAAGTTTGTTTAGTCGGTTTCAGCATCACTCTCATTAAAAGATAAAAGATTAAAACTTTGGACCATATGAGGTGGTAAAGGTGCAACAATGTCCAATATTCCTCCTGAAGGATGCGGAATACGAATACGACGTGCATGAAGATGAAGACGATTTTGAATTCCTCCTGATAATGTCCAATTACTATCAGAAAAAAAATACTTTGTATCGCCAATGATAGGATGATCCATATGGGCTGCATGCACACGAAGCTGATGTGTTCTCCCTGTATAGGGTTCCATTTCAAGCCACGAAAGAGCCCGCCCTCGCGTATCTAAAACGCGATAGTAAGAAACCGCATGATGTGAATCTGGCTCCCCATGTTCACAAACACGCATTTTGTCACCTTGTGCAGTCATTTCCTTAACCATCCACGTTGAAATTTTGTCCTGCTTTTTTTTAGGCACGCCCCGAACCAACGCCCAATAAGTCTTTTTTGTTTCTCGCGCTCTAAAAGCAGCAGTTAAGGACTGAGCAGCTCCCCTTGATCGCGCAACAATAAGCACACCCGACGTCTCACGATCAAGACGATGAACCAAACGCGGCTTTTCACCTTTTTTATTGCGCCATACCTCAAGCATACTATCCATATGACGTGTTAAACCAGAGCCTCCTTGTACAGCCAACCCAGCTGGTTTATTAAAAACAAATACCTTTGGATCTTCATAAAGCAGCATTTTTTTCAAAACGGTCCCATCATCCTGCCCACGAAGTGTTTTATCCGTTATTGAAAGACTCTCCTTGTCATTAATAGGGAGAGGTGGAATACGAACAGCTTGCCCTATACAAAGACGCGTATCGGCTTTAACACGTCCACTATCAACCCGTATCTGACCAGAACGCAACAATTTTTGCAAAGCTCCAAAACCAAGTCCTGGATAATGCACTTTAAACCAGCGATCTAAGCGCATTCCATTTTCATCTGCCTCAACTTTTTTTATTTCTATGCCTGCCATGAAAATTCCCTTACCTGATAATTTTATTGATCTATTTTTGCGCCTTTATAAACACAAAAATTCATATTTTAGTTGGTTTTATCACACCATATTACAGTTAGTATCCAAAATTTCCTTTTCTTAACGTCCAAATTTTATTAGCTAAAAACTAAGCGTTGTAAAAATCAACAGCCTTTACGCTTAATAGCGAATGGAGATAATTAACCGTGTCCTTATTCAAAACCTATGCACGTGTTCTCACTTACCTAAATAGAGAAAAAAATGCATCCCTTTTAATCTGTACCGCTAATGTTATATTAGCTATTATCACTATTGCAGAACCTATTTTATTTGGACAAGTTATTGATTCTATTACAGACAAAACAGCTATCATCCCTACTCTTGCCATTTGGGTTTGTTTTGGACTTTCACATATTATTGCTTATGTCCTTGTTGCTCGCGGTGCTGACCGCTTAGCCCATAGACGCCGCTTAACGGTTTTAACGGAATCTTTCGAACGTATCATTGCCATGCCTTTAATTTGGCATCAACAACGTGGAACTTCCAACGCACTCCATACACTTTTGCGCGCAATAGATTCCATGTCAACCATATGGCTTGATTTTATGCGCCAACACCTCTCAACGCTTGTCGCCTTATTGGTTCTCATCCCCATAGCGTTTAATATGAATTGGCGTCTTTCAATAGTCTTGGTTGTGCTTGCCATCATTTATGTATTAATTGCACGTTTAGTGATGCGAAAAACAAAAGACGGACAAGCCGCTGTAGAATGCTATCATCATAACCTTTTTAAGCATGTCAGTGATTCAATCTCTAATGTTTCCATTGTACAAAGTTATAACCGAATAAAAGAAGAAACTTCCATACTGCATCAACATACAAATGCTCTTCTTAAAGCACAAAATCCTGTTCTCAATTGGTGGGCGCTCGCCAGTGGCTTAAATCGAATGGCTTCAACAATTTCAATCGTTTGTGTTCTTCTCCTTGGAGCTTTTTTTGTTGCAAAAGATCAATTACGAGTAGGTGAAGTCGTTGCTTTTGTTGGATTTGCACAACTCATGATTAGCCGCCTAGACCAAATGAGCAATTTTATTAATTGTGCAATATCCTCACAAGCAAAACTGCAAGAATTTTTTGAAATGGAAGACTCAACCTTTCATATCAACGAACCACAAAATCTTCCTTCCCTCCAAAATGTTAAAGGCGCCATACAATTTCATCACGTGACCTATCAATTCCCAAATTCTTCTCAAGGTGTTTTTGATATTTCCTTTGAGGTTAAAGCAGGACAAACTGTTGCGATTGTAGGACCAACAGGGGCTGGAAAAACAACATTGATCAATCTGTTGCAGCGCGTATACGACCCTACCCTTGGGCATATCTCCATTGATGGAATAAATATATGCTCAATCAATCGCGAATCTTTACGCAAATCTCTAGCAACAGTATTTCAAGACTCGGGTCTTTTCAACCGTACTATTCATGACAATATTTCAATAGGAAAAGCGAGCGCAACGAATGAAGAACTTTATGAAGCAGCAAAAATAGCAGAAGCTCACGATTTTATTCTAAAAAAAGCTGATTGTTATAACACAATGGTGGGCGAACGAGGATCTCAATTATCAGGTGGAGAAAAACAGCGACTAGCAATTGCACGCGCTGTTTTAAAAAATGCCCCTATTCTCATTCTAGATGAAGCAACAAGCGCTCTTGATGTTGAAACAGAGGCACGTGTCAAAGATGCTCTCGATTGCATAAGCCATAACCGCACTACTTTTATTATAGCACATCGCCTCTCAACAGTACGCAATGCTGATGTGATACTCTTTCTGGATCATGGTCACTTAATGGAAAAAGGAAACTTTCAAGAATTGATCGATAAAGGGGGACGTTTCTCTAATTTTTTAAAGGCAAGTGGTTTAACAATCAAACCACCAGAAAGAGAAGGAGAAAATGTTATCCCCTTACATGAAGCCATAGCATCATAAAATTAATACTCTTTTTCAAGCCAAAAAATCCTCCTCAAGATAACAAGAGTGCTTATATGATACAAGTAAAAAGATTTCTAAAAATGCCACAATCCATTTTAGGTATTTAAGAAAAATATTAAAACAGTTTAGTATTTTCTCTGCTATTGCAATTTTACTAGATTAGAACAAAAATATTTTCCTATATCTGTGCATATTGACGAGTATACATTCTCATTTAGGGAAAATGTAAAGGTAAAAACAATTTCCAGTTTTACCGTCTTCTTTTAACTCAGCTTTACGAATTTCAAAACGAACTAAAGTAATATCTTTTAAATAATGAATATTATGTATTGCGTTGCACTTTTGTTTATCACTTTCTTTATAGTCCTCTCATAAAGAACAGAACATCCTTGTTTTGCACATTCATATAACTTTTTTTAAGAAACATTTCTCAATGCTCTTAAGCCCATTTCACAACGACATTCGTGAGTGGTTTTGATTAATTTAACATACACAGAATTTGAAATAATAAAACCCTACGAATATTCGTAGCTCTTATTCAAAAGATAAAACGATAAATTATCATTATAATTCAATATATTAAAGCAATTTCATCATAAATAAATTAGATGTTAATCTAAATATTTAGATTTATGTTATATTCCTTTGATTTATATTGATAATTCATTACTTTATAACTTAAAATAAAGATTTATAAAGATAGGAGAATATTCCTTTCAAGACCTTTTAATAATAAACCAAAAAACTGTTTTCTTGTACATAACAAGCAAAATGAAAATAATAGCTCTAAGATACAACAACTCTTTTATAAGCCTTTTCAAGGAAAGAAATTTTATTCATTTGAATAACTAATCGAATAATGATAGCTTATAACTTTATAAGGATAATCGTATGCAATAAATCTTGTATTTTTCCTTTCATAAAAAGAGATGTTTCTTCAAAAAATCTATAAGAGCAACACAATAACTAGTCTTCCTAGTAAAAGAATACACAGTAAAGCATGAAGTGCTGCATAATCTATCTTATCTTAAAAAGGTGACTCCTGAAACGCTTGGAAGCTATAAAGCCAAATGATAAAGTGGTGATAAAGACAAACACTGTCTTTATCTTTACAATTGTATTTTCCCCAATTACGCTGTATCTGCATTTCAGAAATACACCAGACAGATATTCATGATACATAGATGCCAACCAAATATAACAATGTAAAAAACACCTATGCAGAATGATTTAATTTAATTTTTTTCAAGAAAATCTTTTAGTGCCGCAAATGCCTCATCAGCTTTGTTCCCCTCAGGACCACCAGCCTGCGCCATATCAGGACGGCCACCTCCACCTTTACCACCAAGCATCGCTGAAAGAATACGAACGAGATCTACAGCATTTAATTTATCCGTTAAATCATCCGTAACACCGACAACAGCACTCCCTTTTCCATCCTCCGAGACACTAATAAAAGCAACCACTCCAGATCCAATTTGTTTTTTCTCAGAATCGACGAGCGCCTTAAGATCCCGTGGTAAAATATTTTTAACAACGCGTCCGGTAAAAGAAAGCCCATTGATGATGGTAATATCACCTTGGCTCCTTTCTGTTACTCCACCACTCAACATCATTTTCTTGCGTACATCATTCAATTCTTTTTCAAGTTTACGACGATCATCAAGCAAAATTCGCACCCGTTCTTCCACACCAGCAGAAGAAGTTTTTAAAAGATCAGCGATTTCATGAATACGTTCATCTTGGCGGCTAAGATAAAGACGTGCTTCTTTGCCTGTTAAAGCTTCAATACGCCGCACTCCAGCTGAAACAGAACTTTCAGAAACAATATGAATTAAACCAATATCACCTGTTCGCTCCACATGTGTCCCTCCACAAAGCTCAATTGACCAACGCTTTTTTAATCTTTCCTGTTCAAGTGGCTCCCCCATAGAAACAACGCGAACTTCATCACCATATTTTTCACCAAACAATGCCATGGCTCCTTCAGAAATGGCCTCATCTACAGCCATGAGGCGCGTTATTACTTTACTATTTTGCAAAATAATCTCATTGGCTAAATCTTCTATTTTTTTCAACTCTTTTGGTGAAACGGATTTTGGATGGGAAAAATCAAAACGCAACCGATCTGGCGATACAAGAGAACCCTTTTGTGTAACATGGTCCCCCAATGTTTGGCGTAAAGCTTCGTGTAACAAATGAGTAGCAGAGTGATTCGCACGAATTTTCTTACGACGAACAATATCAACCGTTAATTCTACACAATCAGACCTCGATGCCTGACCAGATTTCACCTCCCCAATATGGATAAAAACACCATCACCCTTTCTTTGGGTATCATGCACCTTAAAAATAAAATTTTTACCAGAAATGATACCGCTATCACCAATTTGCCCACCAGATTCACCATAAAAAGGTGTCTGATTAACAACAAGCATAGCTTTCTGATCTGAAGAAATATGATCAACAATTTTACCATCACATACAAGAGCTGTAAGAATACCTTTCGCTGTCTCAGTTTCATAACCTAAAAACTCTGTGGCCCCCACTTGATCACGAACAGAAAACCAGATTTTCTCTGTTCCAGCTTCTCCAGAACCAGACCAATTGGCACGTGCCTCCTCTTTTTGGCGTTCCATCGCTTTATCAAAAGCACCAACGTCAACAGATATTCCGCGACGACGAAGAACATCTTGCGTCAAATCAAGCGGAAAACCATAGGTATCATAGAGCTTGAAAGCAACTTCACCATTCAAATAGTCCCCTTCTTTAAGATCGGTACTTGCTTCGTTCAACAAACCAAGTCCTCGTTCAAGCGTTTTACGAAAACGTATTTCTTCTAACCTTAAAGTTTCTGAAATCAAAGATTCAGCACGTGTCAACTCAGGATAAGCTTGTCCCATTTCGCGAATTAAAGCAGGTAAAAGTCGCCACATTAAGGGCTCTTTAGCACCAAGAAGATGCGCATGACGCATAGCACGACGCATAATACGACGTAAAACATATCCTCTTCCTTCATTAGAAGGAAGCACACCATCAGCAATCAAAAATGCAGATGAGCGAAGATGATCAGCAATGACACGATGGCTGGCAATAAAATCACCCTTTGCCTCAATCCCTGTAATTTCTTCTGATGCAGCAATTAATGCACGAAAAAGATCAATATCATAATTATCATGAACGCCCTGTAAAACAGCAGCAATACGCTCTAATCCCATACCGGTATCAATAGAAGGGTGAGGTAAGTTAACACGTTCTTCCTTGGAAACTTGCTCATACTGCATAAAAACAAGATTCCAAATCTCAATAAAGCGATCCCCATCTTCATTAGCACTTCCAGGAGGACCGCCCCATATTTCATCACCATGATCATAAAAAATCTCCGAACAAGGACCACAAGGGCCTGTTTCTCCCATCGACCAAAAATTATCAGCCGTCGCAATACGAACAATTTTTTCATCTGGAAGACCTGAAATTTTACGCCACAGTTCAGCAGCAACATCATCACTCTGATAAACTGTCACCAACAATTTATCTTTTGGCAGGCAAAATTCCTTTGTTAAAAGATTCCATGATAAAAAAATAGCTTCTTCTTTGAAATAATCACCGAAAGAAAAATTACCCAGCATTTCAAAAAATGTATGATGGCGCGCCGTATAACCAACATTATCAAGATCATTATGCTTTCCACCTGCACGAACACATTTTTGTGCCGTTGTTGCCTGCGTATAAGAAGGTTGTTCAAGTCCAGTAAAAACATTTTTAAACTGCACCATCCCTGCATTTGTAAACATAAGTGTAGGATCATTCCGCGGAACAAGCGGACTAGAAGAAAGAACTTTATGCCCATTACGATGAAAATAATCCAAAAATGTTGACCGAATATTATTAACACTATTCATGTTGACACCTGCTCAATACAGCACAAAACCATAAAAGAAAAATCCCCCCTCATTAAATCCTCTTCGCCACGCATGGAGTCAATTTAATCAAAAATGGAATATTTGTTTTAAAAAATTGAGAAAAAAATGACTGCGTATTTAAAAACTCAAACAAAAAAACAGAAAAATCTTAAAGAAAAAAAAATTATAGACGACCCCCCCCCATCAAATGGCTTCATCACTTTCTATATTTTCTGACCCTGCATTTTCTAACAATTCAATCGCAATCAAACCAGCATTTTGGCGCAAAGCTGCTTCAATCTCTGTAGCTATTTCCACATGTTCACGTAAAAACTGCTTTGCATTCTCACGCCCCTGCCCTAAACGCTGAGAATTATAAGAAAACCATGCACCAGATTTTTCAACAACACCAACCTTGACACCCAAATCAATCAATTCACCTACTTTGGAAATACCTTCACCATAAATAATATCAAACTCAACCTGTTTGAATGGAGGTGCCAATTTATTTTTCACCACTTTAACGCGCGTCTGATTACCAACGATTGAATCCCTATCTTTAATGGATCCAATGCGACGAATATCTAAACGAACAGAAGCATAAAACTTTAAAGCGTTTCCACCCGTTGTCGTTTCAGGAGAACCAAACATCACACCAATTTTCATGCGAATTTGATTAATAAAAACAACCATACAGTTAGAGCGAAAAATTGCTGCGGTTAATTTTCGTAACGCTTTACTCATTAACCGAGCTTGCAATCCGGGCAAAGCATCACCCATTTCACCGTCAATTTCTGCTCGCGGTGTTAAAGCTGCGACAGAATCCACAACAAGCACATCAACGGCACCAGAACGAACCAACGTTTCTGTAATTTCCAATGCCTGTTCACCGGTATCTGGCTGAGAAATGAACAAGTTTTCTAAATCAACACCAAGCTTACGCGCATAAATAGGATCAAGCGCATGCTCTGCATCAATAAAAGCACAAATCCCACCACCTTTCTGTGCCTCAGCAATAGCATGGAGAGCCAATGTTGTTTTCCCAGAACTTTCTGGTCCATAAATCTCAACAATACGCCCCTTCGGTAATCCACCAATCCCTAAAGCAATATCCAAGGATAACGACCCTGTTGGAATTGTTTCAATTTCAACAACCTGCTCTTTTTGCCCAAGACGCATAATCGAGCCTTTACCAAAAGAACGTTCAATTTGTGAGAGAGCAGCATCGAGAGCTTTTGTTTTATCCACGATTATATCCTTGACCGAATTCATAATAACCTAAAACTTTAGTGTATACTGTACTTTTAATTTAACTAAAGGCTTGAGTTTAGAGTTTCACAGACTATTTCCATTCCTATCTCCACATTATGTCCATAAACATTCATGACCATCACAATAAAGAATTGGCATTGCTTATCTTATGACACATAATAAACTCCAATAAAGTAATATCTCTATGGGAGCATAGTTAACATATTTATATCTCTCTAGAAAAGGAACAATTTAATTTTAAACACAATGTTCTACAACCCTTCTGCTTATCCCTTTGATTAAATACTTGAGAGACTAAGAATTCTCCCGCTATTGATCACACAAAAAACGCATCATCAATCAACCTCATACCCTATTGCATCGAAGAACAAAACGCTATTGTGTTGCATATTCATGCACTTGATTTAAGAAACATCTCTCAAAACTTCCAAGCTCATTTTGTGACAACACCTATGAATGTGGTATACTGCAAAACCCTTTAGGCACCACCATCTTTACTCTATAGAAGGAGCAAGCCGGCACCATCACACTATTTATCATCCTCCAATATTGCAACAGCTCTCGGCACTTGAGACAATTCATAGGAGGGATTTTTAGTCCTTTCTTGTACAGTTTTTATCACACGCTAATCCTGCTTGTAACATGCAAGCGAATAACTTGATTGCTTCAACAAATAACAGACTTGGGATGAGAGAAATTTACGGTATTTGAAACTTTCATTCAACTTACGAAACAGTTAATTATCATTATAAGTCAATATATTATTTAATAAAACCAAAAAAAATAAAGCAGCTTAAAAGTTGAATGATATATTTAAATTTGAAAAAATATGCACTTTTGAAGATATCAAAAAAATCTCTACAAGCAATGCAATAAATTGTTTAAAATATAAGCTAAATTTCTCATACAATAACATAAGAGATCAATAAAAAACGTATTTCAACTCAAATTTTATTTTGATCTTTACGTTTTTTGCGCAACTGTTGCCACCACTCAAGACGTTTCACAATTTCACGCTCAAAACCACGCTCAACTGGTTTATAATAACTCTGACGTCCAAGTTTTTCGGGAAAATATTCTTGTCCTGAAAAAGCATCTGGTTCATCATGGTCATAACAATAACCACTTCCATACCCTTCTTCCTTCATAAATTTCGTAGGAGCATTAAGAATATGCTTAGGAGGTGGTAAAGAGCCATTTTTGCGTGCACAACGCAGTGCTGCTTTATACGCAAGATATGCTGCATTTGACTTTGGCGCAGTTGCAACATAAAGACATGCTTGCGCCAAGGCCAACTCTCCTTCTGGTGATCCTAAATAATCATAGGCATCTTTTGCTGCATTACAAATGACAAGAGCTTGAGGATCCGCCAAACCAATATCTTCAACGGCCATACGAACCAATCTTCGCCCAATATAGAGAGGATCTTCACCAGCATCCAACATACGTGCCAAATAATAAAGCGCAGCATCAGGATCAGATCCACGAACGGATTTATGCAACGCTGAAATGAGATTATAATGCCCATCTCGTCCTTTATCATAAATAGGCGCACGACGCTGAATAACTTTTTGCAAAGCAACAACATCAAGAATCTCTCCCAATGGCGCAATAGACCAAACTTCCTCTGCCAATGTTAACGCAACCCGCGCATCACCATCAGACATCTCTATCAAAACGTCTCTGGCATCATTATCCAAGGGAAGAGTTTTTCCCTCCACTTCTTCAGCACGCCTCAAAAGCATGTCCAAACTTTCATGATCATGAGAAAGAAATGTTAAAACACGTGCACGCGAAAGAAGGGCAGCATTCAGTTCAAAAGAAGGATTTTCGGTTGTTGCACCTATAAGTACCACAGTACCCTCTTCCATCACAGAAAGAAAACTATCCTGCTGTGCACGATTAAACCGATGAATTTCATCAACAAAGAGAAGTGTTTTATCCCCAGATATAAAACGCCTCTGCGCAACTTCAAAAATCTTTTTAAGTTCAGAAACTCCTGTAAAAATAGCAGAAACCTGTTCAAACGCGAAATTTGTTTCAAGGGCTAACAAACGTGCAACGGTCGTTTTTCCCGTCCCTGGAGGTCCCCAAAAAATCATCGATCCAATTGAGCCTGTTGCCGCCATACGTGAAAGCAAACCATCCTCTCCAATCAAATGCTTTTGTCCCACAACATCATTGAGAGAACAAGGGCGCATTCTTTCTGCAAGTGGCTGATTTTTATTAACTTGAAAATCAAACGACGAAGTAAAAAAATCTTTCTTCAAAAAAAAACCTCAACGAATAAATTGGCGAATATACATACCATCACGTTCATATTCCAATTGCCACATATTTGAGCGACCTTGCATAAGAACCTTTTTCAACTGATGAACTGTTTGAATTTTATGGCCATTTACAACACGTAGAATATCTCCTGACTGAAAAATTCCAGCTGCATTGCTCATTTCCTCAAGATTGGTAATCACAACCCCTTTTGCAGATATAGGAAGATGAAAACGTCGACTATTTTGCGGTGTTAAATCTAACACCTCAGCACCAGCAAGAGGACTGTCACCCGTAATTTTTTCAGATTTTAAAAATGCAGTTTCTGATATTGATGAAACTGTTATTTGTGTTTTTAAAGTTTTTCCACTTCGTAAATATTCCAAGGCAAGACTATGCTCAACGTCAGCTGTCATCAAACGATAACCAAGACTATCTGGACTGTCAACGCGTACCCCCTGCACACTCAAAATAACATCACCTACTTTCAATCCAGCTTTTTCAGCAGGACTATCTTTGATAACTTCAACAATAAGAGCACCATAGGGACGTTCTAAACCTAAACCACCAGCAATATCAGCTGTAACATTTTGAAAAGAAGCCCCAATATAAGGCGGCACAAAATATTTTCCACCGCGTTTAACAGTATCAAGCATCACTTTTACAAGATTAACTGGAATAGCAAAACCAATCCCTACAGAACCACCGGAACGCGAATAGATAGCCGTATTAATTCCGATTAACTGACCTTTCATATCAATTAAAGCGCCACCAGAATTCCCTGGATTAATGGCTGCGTCTGTTTGAATAAAAAAGTCAAAATCAGAAATCCCAACACGTGTACGCGCTTGCGCTGAAACAATACCACTTGTAACTGTTTGACCAACACCAAAGGGATTACCAATAGCAAGAACAAGATCACCAACTTCAACAGTATCAGAATTTCCCAAAGAAAGAGCCGGAAATTGAGCATCTTTTTCCTTAACTTCAAGAATTGCAATATCAGTTGCTTCATCTTTGAGCACGACCTTACTCTCAAACTCCCGTCCATCAGAAAAAGCCACTTTAATTTCGCTTGCATCTTTAATGACGTGGTAATTTGTAACGATCAAACCACGTGCATCAACAATCACCCCTGATCCTAATGACGATTGCTTACGAACAGGAAATTTATTTTGAAAACGACCAAAAAATTGCTCAAAAAATGGATCGCCTTCAAAAGGTGATCGAGCTCTAATTTGTCGAGCTGCATAAATATTTACAACAGATGGAACTGTCTTTTTAACTAAAGGAGCAAATGAAAGGGTGATTTCTGTTTGTGTTTGAGGAACATGAGCATATACATGATCAAATGATATCTGCATCATAATTGCAAAAAAAATCCGCACCCAAAAAGAATACCTCATAATCCACTCCTTATAAAATCAGCACATTCTGTTGAAGATTAATAGAATAAAAAAACGTATCCCCGCAAATTAAGGACCTCTATTAATATTTCATAATAGAGAATAAAAACAACCTATTTGAACAATAAATATTATAAAAATAAGATAATTCAATATTCTATAATTTTCTCTCTGCACCTATTTCTCAACTAAAACAAACTTAAAAATGCTCACAAAAAAACCGCCCAAGACAAGGCGGCCTTTAAAAATCCAACAGAATAAAAAACTCTACGAAGATGTTCCCTTTTCATTCTCAGAAGCTTCCATGCGAGCACGATCCCAAGCACCCTTCGCTTCAACATCACGATCAACAAATTCTATAACAGCCATGGGCGCATTATCACCGGTACGAAACCCCGCTTTCATAATACGCAAATACCCACCGTTGCGTGATGCATAACGTGGCGCAAGCGTATCAAATAATTTTGCAACCTTTCCTGCATCACGAAGTGCTGCAATAGCTTGCCGACGCGCATGCAAACCACCACGCTTACCAAGAGTAACGAGTTTTTCAACAATAGGACGAATTTCCTTAGCCTTTGGAAGTGTTGTCACAATCTGCTCATGCTCGATCAACGAAGTTGCCATATTTGCAAACATCGCTTTACGGTGACTGGCAGTACGGTTCAACTTGCGTCCTGACTTACTATGGCGCATAAGCCCTCTCCTTAAATTCTAATTTTAATATTGATCTTCATAACGTTTTGCAAGATCATCAATGTTTTCAGGCGGCCACGCAGGAATCTCCATCCCAAGATGTAAACCCATACACGCCAAAACTTCTTTAATCTCATTCAAC
Organism: Bartonella sp. CM86QHHN; assembly: GCF_042194695.1. NCBI lineage: Bacteria > Pseudomonadati > Pseudomonadota > Alphaproteobacteria > Hyphomicrobiales > Bartonellaceae > Bartonella > Bartonella sp. CM86QHHN. The sequence continues at coordinate 14,229 of NZ_JBHIND010000052.1, read as the reverse complement.
GACTTGCGACCAAAGTTCGGTGTCCGAAGCATTTCAGATTCTGTTTTCTGAATCAGATCACCAATATAGACAATATTATCATTCTTAAGACAATTTGCCGAACGAACTGAAAGTTCTAATTCATCCACTTTTTTGAGAAGAGCAGGATTAAAAGAAAGCTCAGAATCAGCCTCTTCAACAGGCTCCTTCTGTGGCTCTTCAAAGTTAATAAATAACGATAATTGATCCTGAAGAATGCGTGCTGCAAAAGCAACAGCATCCTCACCATTAACAGCACCGTTTGTTTCAATCGTGAGCGTTAATTTATCATAATCGAGAACTTGACCTTCGCGTGTATTTTCTACTTTATAAGATACCTTACGGATAGGTGAATAAAGACTATCAATTGGAATAAGCCCTATACGTGCATCATCAACACAATTACGATCAGATGGAACATACCCCTTTCCTGTGTTGACAATAAATTCCATACGAATTTCAGCTTCTTCATCAAGAGTACAAATAACATGATCTGGATTTAGAATTTCCATATCCCCAACTGTACTGATATCTCCCGCTTTCACGACACCAGGCCCCTCTTTATAAACGACGACACGTTTAGGCCCTTCTTCTTCCATACGAAGCGCAATTTCTTTTATATTCAGAATAATATCCGTAACATCCTCACGCACACCTGGAATCGATGAAAATTCATGCAAGACACCGTCAATCTGCACAGCAGTAATAGCAGCACCACGAAGCGAAGATAACAAAACGCGACGAAGCGCATTTCCTAACGTTAAACCAAAACCACGCTCAAGAGGTTCAGCAATCACACTTATAATATTTGGATTATCATGTGCACATGATTCAACCTTATTGGGTTTAATAAGTTCCTGCCAGTTTTTCTGGATCATATTTTTATTCCCGTTCTTTAGTTCCGTTACCATTCAATCGTAACGACCAATGTGAACATCAGAGAAATCTCCGACAACAAAAAACAACACCCAATTAAACACGCCGCCTTTTCCGCGGACGACATCCATTATGAGGAATTGGTGTTACATCGCGAATAGAAGTAATGACAAAACCAACAGATTGCAATGCACGTAAAGCAGATTCACGCCCTGATCCAGGTCCACAAACTTCAACTTCCAAAGAACGCATACCATGCTCTTGCGCTTTTCTTGCACAATCCTCCGCAGCAACTTGAGCAGCAAAAGGTGTCGATTTACGCGCACCTTTAAACCCCTGAGCTCCCGCAGATGACCAAGCAATTGCATTACCCTGAGCATCAGTAATAGTAATCATTGTGTTATTAAATGTTGAATTAATATGCACAACACCCGATGAAATATTTTTACGTTCGCGACGACGAACACGTGTGGCTTCCTTGGCCATAATTTCCCTTTCAACGATCTCATCACTGCCGTAACATCAGCAGCTCCACCTTTTTTCCTTGTCAAACAAATCAAACAAGAAAAAGAATATATAAAAAACCTTCTACAAAGGCCCTTATTTCTTCTTACCGGCGATTGCCTTAGCCGGACCTTTACGTGTACGGGCATTCGTATGTGTACGCTGTCCTCGGACAGGCAAAGATCGGCGATGACGCAATCCCCGATAACAACCAAGATCCATCAAACGCTTAACATTCATAGCAACCTCACGACGAAGATCACCTTCAACTTGATACCCCTGATCTATTGCCTCACGAATCTGCAGCACCTCAGCATCTGAAAGCTCATGCACACGACGCCCCAAAGGAATGCCAACTCTTTCAATAATTTCTTGAGCAAATTTTGGTCCAATCCCGTGGATATATTGAAGCGCAATAATTACACGCTTATTTGTCGGGATATTGACGCCAGCAATACGAGCCACGCCTACTCTCCTTAGTTATTTTGACAAATTGTTATAAAACACCTGATATACTTTACAGAAAAAAATAGACTCAGAAAAAAAATTCTTCCGAATCCTATTATTTCACTAAAATAAATTAAATTCACTTTTGATAGATTTCATCTCAAAAGTCAACTCTTTTCATTTATTTCTAAAAAAAATCTCATGAAAGAAACCCTCTAATCATACGTGTCACTTCAGCAACACCAATCATTCCATCAATAACCTTCAACATTCCCCTCTCTGAATAAAATTTTGATAAGGGAGCTGTTTTTTCACGATATTCTACTAATCTTTTTGCAAAAGCAACAGGATTGTCATCTAAACGAACCTGTCCACCAGTCGCTATTGTTTCCTCAACACGCTTCTTCATACGTTCAATCAACACGTCTTCATCAACACACAATTCAATAACAGCATTAAGCCACATATTTTTTGAATCCAGTATCTGTTGCAACGCTTCTGCTTGCCCCACAGTTCGCGGATATCCATCCAAAACAAAACCGTTTACACAATCAGCTTCATCAATCCGATCTGATACGATTTGATTAACAATACTATCAGGTACCAAAGCACCAGAACTTATAATAGCTTTAGCTTTTTTACCAATCTCCGTTTCTTTGGCAATCACCTCACGCAACATATCCCCTGTTGATAAATGAGGAATGTTATATTCCTCAGTCAACATTTTTGCTTGCGTACCTTTTCCCGCTCCAGGAGGACCTAAAAGAATAACTCTCATCGATTCCTTCTACCTCCACGAAGTTTTGATTTTTTTATCAACCCTTCATATTGGTGGGCAACAAGATGCCCCTGAATTTGAGCAACCGTATCAAGTGTAACAGTAACAACAATCAACAAGGATGTTCCCCCAAGATAAAAAGGAACCTGTAATGCAGATATCATAAATTCAGGTAACAAACAAACCAAGATAATATAAATAGCGCCCACAACAGTAATACGCGTCAAAACGTAATCAATATATTCGGCTGTACGCTCACCTGGACGAATCCCTGGAATAAAACCAGAATGTTTTTTCAACTGATCTGCAGTATCACTTGGATTAAACACAATAGCTGTATAAAAAAAGCAAAAAAACGCCATTAAAAATGCATAAACAATCATATAAAGTGGCTGTCCATGACCAAGAGCATAAGAAATCTCCTGAACCCATTGTGGCATTTTATCAGAAAAATTATTAATAGTGGCAGGTAATAATAATAAAGATGAAGCAAAAATAGGTGGAATAACACCAGCAGTATTCAACTTTAAAGGAAGATGCGACATATCTCCTTGAAACATTTGATTACCGACCTGACGTTTCGGGTATTGGATAAGAATTCGCCGTTGCGCACGCTCTATAAAAACAATAAGCCCAATAACCAAAACAGCAATAAGAACGATTCCTATTAAAAGAAAAGTTGATAAATCAGCCTGACTATGAGCTGTCAAAAGCTGAGCAAAAGTAGAAGGAAAGTTGGCTACAATCCCTGTAAAAATGATAAGAGAAACCCCATTACCAATACCACGTGACGTAATTTGCTCGCCAAGCCACATAAGAAACATCGTTCCGCCAACAAGCGTAATAACAGAAGAAATACGAAACATAAGACCTGGTTCTAAAACAATTTGAAGCCCCGACCCTATACCGCTTTCAAGCGCAACCGCAATACCAAAAGCTTGTAGAATTGCCAATACGACTGTTACATAACGCGTATATTGATTGATAATCTTACGACCTAAATCCCCTTCTTTTTTAAGAGTTTCCAAAGAAGGAATAATAGATGTTAACAATTGCACAATAATAGATGCCGATATATAAGGCATGATACCCAGCGCAAAAATAGCCATACGCCCAACGGCACCTCCAGCAAACATATTAAAGAGTCCTAATACACCCGACGCGTGATGTTCAAATGTTTGCCGCAAAGCATCGATATTGATGCCTGGAAGAGAGATGTAAGTGCCAAAACGATATACAAGAAGCGCCAACAGAGTAAACCAGATGCGTTTCTTTAATTCAGTTGCACGCGAAAAGGTGCCGAAATTTATATTGGAAGCAAATTGCTCTGCTGCTGATGCCATAAAACGTCTCCACTTTACACTCCAGTTCTTCAAATCACAGAAGTATAATCCTAAAATTCATATATGCATACACAAACAAATGCAGAACTTAAACAATTCTCCACAAAAGATCCCACAAAACAGATATTATTCTTCTTTAGGTCTCTATTCATATCAAAAAATTATCGAGCAATATCAGGAAGAATAACCTGGCCACCCACTTTTTCAATCTTAACACGAGCAGCTTGTGAAGCACCAGAAACATGAAAGGTAATCTTAGCCTTCAAATCACCATCAGAAAGAAGACGAACCCCATCTTTTTCACGACGAATAATACCAGCCTCTTTCAAAGAAACCATATCAACAGGCTTTTCAATATTCAACTTACCTGCATCAACTGCCAACTGAATACGTCCCAGTGAAACTTCATTGTAGGTTTTAGCAAAGAAATTCCTAAATCCACGTTTTGGCAAACGACGATAGATAGGCATTTGCCCACCTTCAAAACCATTAAGGGAAACACCAGAACGTGACTTTTGCCCTTTTACACCACGTCCACCAGTCTTACCCGTACCGGAACCAATACCACGCCCAACACGCTTACGATTTTTTGTTGCGCCTTCGCAATCACGCAGTTCATTGAGTTTCATATCTAATACTCCCGCAACCCTTAACCTTCATCTATAACGCGAACAAGATGCCGAACCCGAGCAATCATACCCCGCACACAAAGTGTATCATCTAAAACGCGCCGACGACGCATTTTATTTAGTCCAAGCCCCTTTAAGGTTGCACGCTGAATCTGTGAGTTTCGAATAGGGCTTCCAATTTGTTCCACCGTCACAGTTTTACCACTCTGAGATTTTTTCTGAACCATTTCCTAATTCCTTTTCTGATAATCTCAGAAACTACCCTTCTAGGTCGACTAAATGGCGACGACGCGCCTGCAAAGTCGAATACTTTATACCACGTTGAGCAGCAATATCTCTAGGATGCATTTGATGTTTCAATGCATCAAATGTTGCACGAACCATGTTATAAGGATTCGACGACCCTAGTGATTTTGCAACGACATCCTGCATACCAAGAGCTTCAAAAATAGCACGCATCGGTCCCCCAGCAATAATACCAGTACCAGCAGAAGCCGAACGTAGCAAAACACGCCCAGCTCCGTGACGACCTTCAAGATCATGATGCAATGTACGCCCAGACCGAAGCGGAACATAAATCATCCCACGTTTCGCAGATTCCGTTGCTTTACGAACGGCTTCTGGAACTTCACGGGCTTTACCATGTCCAAAACCCACACGCCCTTTTTGATCTCCAACGACAACAAGAGCAGCAAAACCAAAACGCCGACCACCCTTTACAACTTTAGCAACACGATTGATATGAACGAGCCTATCGACAAATTCATTATCGCGTTCTTCTCTCTCACCACGTTCTTTTTGTGCCATTCCTCATTCCTTTTTCTTTTCCGGAAGCACGATAACAAAGTCCCTCATCAAACTGGAAGAACTTAAACGAAATACTCTAAACTCTCCTTACTCATTCATAAATAAGAAATTTTAGAAATTCAAACCACCTTCACGAGCAGCTTCAGCTAAAGCTTTGACGCGACCATGGTACACATACGCTCCACGATCAAAAACCACCTCATTAACACCCGCTTTCTTCGCACGCTCAGCAATTAACTTACCAACAGCAAAGGCCGCCTTTTTATCAGCACCACTCTTTAACGATTTTTTCAAATCACTTTCAAGAGTAGAGGCTGAAACAAGTGTACATCCCCGCAAATCATCGATAACTTGAGCATAAATGTTCTGATTTGAACGATAAACACTAAGCCGAGGACGATCATGAGAAACCATTTTAATTCTACGACGAACACGCCTTGCACGACGTTGGATAATGTCCTTAGATGAAACCATAATACAAAATCCTTATTTCTTTTTACCTTCTTTACGGAAGATACGTTCATCTGCATGCTTAACACCTTTACCTTTATAAGGCTCAGGCCTACGATACTCACGAATCTCCGCTGCAACTTGTCCAACTTGCTGTTTATCAATTCCAGAAACAACAATTTCCGTTGGCTTAGGAACAGTCACAGTAACACCCGACGGAACTTTATAAACCACATCATGCGAAAAGCCCAGAGATAGTTGAACATCCTTACCCTGCAAAGCAGCACGATAACCAACCCCATTAATCTCCAACCTCTTTTCAAAACCATCTTTCACACCACAAAAAATGTTCTCAATCATTGAGCGCGACATACCCCATTTAGAACGCGCATCTTTTGACTGATCCCGCGGCATAACTGATATGATATTTTCCTCAAGTTTGACTAAGACTTCATCATTGACGACGTAACTCAGCTCACCTTTTGGACCTTTTGCCTTAACCAGCTGACCTTCAACAGTAGCAGTAACTCCAGAAGGAATTGAAATGGGTTTCTTTCCAATACGAGACATTGTTCTAACCTACTTTTTCTTCCGTTTTCTTGACATAACTTAGAAAACACGACAAAGGAGTTCTCCACCAACATTCTGTTCACGCGCCTTATGATCTGCCATGACACCTTTAGGAGTCGATAAAATCGAAATACCAAGGCCATTTGCCACCTGAGGAAGTGACTTAGCAGAAACATACACACGACGCCCTGGCTTTGATACACGTGAAATCTCACGAATAGCAGCCAGCCCTTCAAAATACTTCAATTCGATTTCAATCTCAGCTTTCCCATCACCTAAATCAATTTGATTATATCCGCGAATATAACCTTCCGACTGAAGAACATCAAGAACGTGCGCACGAAGCTTCGAAGCTGGAGTAACTACTTTACCTTTTTTACGACCAAGTGCATTACGAATACGTGTTAGCATATCACCAAGAGGATCTGACATAGACATTAAATAATCTCCTCTTACCAACTAGACTTTACAATACCAGGAATATAGCCAATAGAGCCAAGCTCACGCAACGCAATTCGCGACATTTTTAATTTACGATAATAAGCCCGCGGACGACCTGAAACCTCACAGCGATTACGAATACGAACTTTCGAAGAATTACGCGGCAACTCTGCCAGCTGAACAGAAGCTTTAAAACGTTCTTCAAGAGAAACCTTCTGATCCATAACTATTGCTTTCAAACGTGCACGACGGGCAGCATAGCGCTTTACCATCACCTCACGACGCTTATTTTTTTCAACGGCACTTACTTTGGCCATAATTTCACCTCACTACGTTTGCCGTTACGAACGAAAAGGAAAATTAAAAGCACGCAATAACTCACGAGCTTCATCATCCGTTTTTGCTGTCGTACAAACGATAATATCCATACCCCAAATTTGATCAACTTTATCATAGTTGATTTCTGGAAACACAATGTGTTCTTTAATACCCATAGCAAAATTGCCACGACCATCAAAACTCTTTGAATTTAAACCACGAAAGTCACGAACCCGCGGAAGAGCAATCGTCACAAGACGATCTAAAAACTCAAACATACGATCTTTACGCAATGTAACTTTAGCCCCAAGAGGCATTCCTTCACGAACCTTAAAGGTCGCAATAGAATTACGCGCACGCGTAACAACAGCCTTCTGACCCGTTATTAGCCCTAAATCCTCAGCGGCAAGGGAAGGCTTCTTCGAATCAGCAGTTGCTTCACCTATCCCCATATTTATTACAACTTTATCAATCCGCGGAATTTGCATCGCATTTCTGTAATTAAACTTCTCTTGAAGCACTTTACGAATCACTTCAAAATAATGCGCTTTCATACGCGGTATTTGTCTTTCCTCAGCCATTAATCAACTCTCCCGAACGCTTGGCAAAACGAACTTTATTACCATCTGCATTCATACGAAAGCCTACACGTGTAGGCTTACCATCTTTAGGATCAGCAATCGCCAAATTAGACAGATGAATCGGAGCTTCTTTAGAAATAATTCCAGCTTCTTGCTTCTGCGTTTGACGTTGATGACGTTTAATCATATTAATCCCACGAACAAAAGCCTTATTCTCTTTTGGACTAACCTTAATTACTTCACCACTACATCCTTTATCCTTACCGGACAAAACAACAACTTTATCACCTTTTCGAATCTTCTGCATAACATTTACTCCTTACAGAACTTCAGGAGCAAGCGAGATGATCTTCATATGATTCCTACCACGCAATTCACGGGGAACAGGTCCAAAGATACGAGTACCGATCGGCTCTTTTTTATTATCTACTAAAACCGCAGCATTACTATCAAAACGAATGACACTACCATCTGCGCGACGAATATCCTTAGCAGTACGAACCACAACAGCTTTCATAACATCACCTTTTTTAACACGGCCACGAGGAATTGCATCCTTAACCGAAACAACAATAATGTCACCGACCGAAGCATATTTCCGCTTTGAACCGCCTAACACTTTGATGCACATGACACGACGCGCTCCAGAATTATCAGCAACGTCGAGGTTTGTTTGCATCTGAATCATGACTGGCCACCTTCTCTTAACACATATATCCGATTGAATCTTTTACACACTCGGATTTGCCTGCCAAATAACGATAAAGTTATCGCCTTCAAATTTATCAATGATAACCACACTGTTAAATTCTAAAACAATAAGCTTAACTCATTACGCTACATTGTCTTTTACAACAATCCAACATTTATCTTTCGAAATTGGTCTAGATTCCTGAATAGAAACTTGATCCCCAATCTTGAATTGGTTGTTTTCGTCATGCGCTTTATAATTTTTAGACTGCCGAACAGTCTTCTTAAGAAGCGGATGAGAATAACGGCGTTCAACTTTGACAACAACAGTCTTATCACTTTTGTCGCTAATAACAACACCCTGCAAAACGCGTTTAGGCATCTCTTATTTCCTTAAACCTTACTTTCACTTATCTTTTGACGAAGAAAAGTTTTAATACGCGCAATATCACGACGAACTTGTCTAACGCGCGCAGTCTTTTCTAATTGACCTGTTGCTTTTTGAAAACGCAAATTAAATTGCTCTTTCTTTAACTTAGCCAATTCATCTTTCATTTGGTCGAGCGTTTGCGCCCGTAATTCTGTGGCTCTCATCGCTTATAACCTCATTATTCAGCAATACGCTGGATGAAACGCGTTTTTATAGGCAACTTTGCAGCACCCAATCTTAGTGCTTCACGTGCAACATCCTCCGGAACTCCATCAAGCTCAAACATGACGCGCCCAGGAGCAACACGTGCAGCCCAATAATCAACACTTCCCTTACCTTTACCCATACGAACTTCAGTCGGTTTAGATGTAACCGGAAGATCTGGAAAAATGCGAATCCACACACGACCAGAACGCTTCATATAACGTGTAATCGCACGACGCGCCGCTTCAATTTGACGAGCAGTAACCCGCTCCGGCTCAACAGCCTTCAAACCGTAGGCACCGAAATTCAAATCCGTACCACCCTTCGCAAAACCGTGAATACGGCCTTTGAACTGTTTACGGAACTTTGTGCGCTTTGGCTGCAACATTGTTCTCTACTCCAAATTTTAGTTCAATCTCAAAAACTAAGCATTTTCGCGGCGACGATTCGATGAAGAACCAGATTGATCAGCTTCCGTAGCACGACGTTCTGAAGCCATCGGATCATGCTCAAGAATCTCACCCTTAAAGACCCAAACTTTAATACCACAAATACCATAAGCGGTCTTAGCTTCTGCTGTACCGTAATCAACATCAGAACGCAAGGTATGAAGTGGAACACGACCTTCACGATACCATTCCATACGAGCAATTTCAGCACCACCAAGACGGCCAGAACAATTGATACGAATACCTTCCGCACCAAGACGCATAGCAGACTGAACAGCACGCTTCATTGCACGACGAAAAGCAACACGACGCTCTAACTGTTGAGCAATTGATTGCGCAATAATTGTCGCATCAATCTCCGGTTTACGAATCTCCACAATATTCAATGAAGTTTCAGCATCCGTCATTTCTGAGAGTTTACGACGAAGCTTTTCGATATCAGCACCCTTTTTACCAATAATCAAACCAGGACGTGCAGAATGAATTGTAATACGACACTTTTTATGAGGACGCTCAATAACAACCTTAGAAATAGCCGCCTGTTTAAGTTCCTCAAGCACATATGAACGAATTTTCAAATCTTCGTGAAGAAGGCGCCCATATTCACCACTATCAGCATACCAACGAGAGTCCCAAGTCCGATTAACACCAAGACGAAGTCCTATTGGATTGATCTTCTGCCCCATTACGCGGCCTCCACTTTTTCGGTAACTTCACGAACAATAACAGTAAGATGCGAAAATGGACGTTCAATTCTACTAGCACGCCCTCGACCACGAACATGAAAGCGCTTCATCACTATCGACTTACCAACATAAGCTTCCGCCACAACAAGCGAATCAATATCAAGATCGTGGTTATTTTCTGCATTTGCAATTGCTGATTCAAGCGTTTTTTTCACAGTAGCAGCAATTCGCTTGCGTGAAAACATCAAATCAGCGAGCGCTACATTAACTCTTTTACCACGAATCATTGCAGCAACTAAATTAAGCTTTTGCGGACTAACACGAATTGTCCGCGTGACAGCTCTTGCTTCATTATCTTTAAGCTGGCGCGAAACTTTAGCTTTTCCCATTCCTACTTCCTCTTCGCTTTCTTATCGGCACCATGACCATAATAAGTCCGGGTAGGAGCGAACTCACCAAACTTATGCCCAACCATCTCTTCAGAAACAGAAACAGGAATATGCTTATTACCGTTGTAAACACCAAAAGTTAAACCAACAAATTGCGGTAAAATAGTAGAGCGACGACTCCATATTTTTATAACTTCGTTGCGCCCACTTGCACGTACCTTCTCTGCTTTACCAAGAAGATAGCCGTCAACAAACGGACCTTTCCACACTGAACGAACCACCTCAGACTACCTTTCTCATTTCTTGCGTTGATGACGCGTACGCATAATAAATTTATCAGTGGCTTTATTGGAGCGCGTACGCTTACCTTTCGTAGGTTTACCCCAGGGAGAAACTGGATGGCGCCCCCCCGATGTACGACCTTCACCACCACCGTGTGGATGATCAACGGGGTTCATAGCAACACCACGAACATGTGGACGTTTACCACGCCAACGTGACCGCCCCGCCTTACCATCATTAATATTCCCATGATCAGGATTTGAAACAGCGCCAACAGTTGCAAAACAGCTACTCGGAACCAAACGCTGCTCACCAGAATTTAAACGAAGAATAGCCATACCATGATCTCGTCCAACCAACTGCGCATAAGCACCTGCTGAACGTGCAATCTGTCCGCCTTTCCCTGGCTTCATCTCAACATTATGAATAATTGTACCTACAGGCATATTAGCAAGAGGCATAGCATTACCTGGTTTAACATCCACATTTAAACCAGCCATAACAGAATCACCAACACCAAGACGCTGTGGTGCAAGAATATAACTCAATTGCCCATCCTCATAGCGGATTAAAGCAATAAAAGCGGTACGATTAGGATCGTATTCTAAACGCTCAACCTTTGCTGAAACATCACGTTTAAGACGCTTAAAGTCGACAAACCGATAACTACGTTTATGTCCACCACCCTGAAAACGAGCAGTAACACGACCGCGATTATTACGTCCACCCTTTGAAGACAAACCTTCAGTTAACATCTTTACAGGTTTTCCCTTATAAAGACAAGAACGTTCCACAATAACAAGCTGACGCTGCCCAGGTGTCGTTGGATTAAACTGCTTAAGTGCCATTATTCCTATCTCCGAGCCTCTTAAAGACCTGTCGAAACGTCGATAGTCTGACCACTGGCCAGAGTTACGATCGCTTTTTTGACATCACTCTGCCGACCAACTATACCTTTGAAACGCTTCACTTTACCCTTACGGACTATCGTGTTAACTGCTTTAACTTTTACGCTAAAAAGCGCTTCAATAGCAGCCTTAATCTCAGGCTTCGTCGCTTTCGGCGCGACATTAAAAGCAACTTGATTATATTCAGAAATCATAGTCGCCTTTTCAGTAATAACTGGACTAATAATTATATCATAATGGCGAAGATCTGTCATTTAAAACGCTCCTCAAGAGCCTCAACAGCTGCTTTTGATAAAACAAGTTTGCTGCGACGCAAAATATCATAGACATTAATTCCCTGAATAGGCAAAATGTCAATATTAGGGATATTAGAGGCTGCACGAAAAAAGTTAATATCAATCTCTTTACCACCAATCAAGAGAGCGTTATTAAATCCAAGCTTAGAAAAATGAGAAACAAGCATTTTCGTTTTAGCATCCTTAACAGTCAACTCATCCACAATAATTAAATCTTTTGCTTTTAATTTTGCAGATAAAGCAAGACGTAACCCAAGAGCACGAATCTTTTTAGGAAGATCATGCGCATGGCTACGAACCACCGGTCCATGTGCCTTACCCCCACCCCTAAACTGCGGTGCACGTGCAGATGAATGTCGAGCACGCCCAGTTCCTTTCTGTTTAAACATTTTTGCCCCTGTTCGCGACACATCAGAACGACCTTGGGATTGATGACTTCCCTGCTGACGACGTGCAAGCTGCCAACGAACAACACGTTGCAAAATATCCTCACGCGGAACAAGATCAAAAATAGCTTCAGAAACCTTTAATTTGCCAGCTTCATTACCATCAAGAGTTTTAATTACAAGATCCATTATTAGGCTCCCTCAACCTCAGAGGTTTCCGTCACCGGAGTAACCATTTCCGCTTTCTCCTTCACAAGACGGCGAATACCAGCAGGTTTTGGAGCATTCTCAGGAAGACGCTTCTTCACAGCATCCCGTATCAAAATCCAAGAACCTTTAGAACCAGAAACAGCACCACGCACTAAAATTAAACCACGCTCACTATCAGTGGAAATAACTTCAATATTCTGTGTTGTTACACGCACTTGCCCCATATGGCCAGCCATTTTTTTACCTTTAAAAACTTTACCAGGATCTTGGCACTGCCCTGTAGAACCATGAGCACGATGTGTAATCGAATTACCATGAGAAGCACGATGCCCACCAAAGTTATGTCGTTTCATAACACCAGCAAACCCCTTACCAATACTGGTACCAGTCACATCAACTCTTTGTCCTGGAACAAAATGTTCCACTGTAATCTCAGTACCAACATCAAGAAGATTGTCGGGACTCACACGAAACTCTGCTATTTTAGCTTTAGGCTCAACAGAAGCCTTAGCAAAATGTCCACGAAGAGCTTGTGAAGTATTCTTAACCTTAGCAAAGCCTACACCTAATTGAACAGCAGTATAACCATTCTTTTCAACTGTACGCTGAGCAACGACTTGACAATTCTCCAAACGAAGTACCGTCACCGGCACATGCTCACCAGCATCATTATAAATACGGGTCATGCCCAGCTTCTGTGCTATTACACCTGAACGCATCGGGTCTGTTCCTTCTGTCCTCAAACCTCAGAGCTTAATTTCTACATCCACACCAGCAGAAAGATCGAGCTTCATAAGCGCATCCACTGTTTGCGGCGTTGGATCAACAATGTCAAGAAGACGCTTATGTGTTCGCATCTCAAACTGCTCACGACTTTTCTTATCGATATGCGGTCCACGATTGACCGTAAACTTCTCAATCCGCGTCGGAAGCGGAATGGGACCACGGACATTTGCACCGGTACGTTTAGCAGTCGATACGATCTCACGCGTCGACGTATCAAGAATTCTATGATCAAACGCTTTCAAGCGAATGCGAATATTCTGACTGTTCATGCTCTTTATTTCCCTGTTATACAAAGTGCCTTCAATAATCAAAGCACTCNGTACGACCACCTTCACGAATAGCAAAACGAAGTTTCTCTTCCATCGCTATCGGAACGATCAACGAAACATCCATCGCAACATTGTCACCTGGCATAACCATTTCCGTTCCTTCTGGAAGCGTAACAATACCTGTAACATCCGTCGTACGGAAGTAAAACTGAGGGCGATAATTCGTGAAAAATGGTGTATGACGTCCACCTTCATCTTTTGTCAAAATGTAAGCTTCTGCTTTAAAACGTGTATGAGGCGTAACGGATCCTGGCTTCGCCAATACTTGACCACGCTCAATCCCTTCACGGTCAACACCACGTAGCAGAGCCCCTATATTATCACCCGCTTGACCTTGATCTAAAAGCTTGCGGAACATTTCAACGCCTGTAACCGTCGTCTTAGACGTTGGACGAATACCGATAATCTCGATTTCCTCTCCA
>NZ_JBHIND010000058.1:0-2697 GCF_042194695.1 Bartonella sp. CM86QHHN | reverse complement strand
ATCTTTAAAACTCTTTGAGAAAAAATAAATTGGTACAAAACCTAGTGGCAAAATATACAAAACCTGCTGGCAAGCTACAACAGATAAAAACCATTGATTAAAATCATCGTACGGAAATAACGGAAAATATTTTCTATCATCACGCGCAAAGATACTATGCAGCATATAGACAAGAAAACCTGTTGATGAGGGATCTATCCTTATTTCAAAACATGCATCTTCAGGCGAACGGAGACCATAATATATGGTTTCCTGTCCAATCTTATTAACAAGATCAATCAACTGGACTTTGCTTATAGTGATCTGTAGGACATCTATCATCTCTGATCTTTCTTCTTTAAGAATGTGAATGATGCTGTTGATGTTCATTCTTTTCTGTGGGAGAAGTAGTAAAAGCAGGCATAGGGCTAGAACTATCCTTCAACTTTTGCAGCTTGAGATAATTTATTACGGAGATAGATCCTCTTTTTTCCCACTTGCAAACAGCTGCTTGAGTTACACCAAGCATTTTCGCCATTTCTGATTGTGTCCAATTAAATTTGCCCCGTATTGACTTAGTCAAATTCTTAAAATCTTCTCGTTGATCCATTTACAAGCTCCAATTACAGCTTTGTCTTATTTTATTCATATAATTATAGTTATATAAAGTCAATGAAAATTATCTTTATCAACGATAAAAAAATAAGGTAAGCAGAAGTATGAGTAATAAATCTAATATCATAAGCACATTAAAAAAGATTTTGACCGAGTTTAACTTAACGCAAGAAGATGTAGCCAAACGGCTAAACGTAACACAAGCTTCAGTGTCTAAGTGGTTAAAAGATTCTGATCCACGCGGCTCTAATCGAGATGCCATTTTAGAATTATATAAAGAACTAAAAGGGGATAATCACTTCACAACTTTTGTTCCTCTTATGGGGTATATTGGAACAGGAACACAGATAGATCCAAGTTTTGAACAAATCCCTGAAGATGGTCTTGAACAAGTAGAAATTCCTTTTGCTTTACCTGATGATATGGTTGCTTTTGAAGTTAAAGGAGATTCTATGATTCCAGCCTATAAAGATGGAGATATGGTTATCGTAAGACGGCGCCAAATTAAAACAATAGAATCCTTTTTTGGCAAAGAAGCCGTTATTTTAACACATGATAATAAAAGATATATAAAGCAGATTAGCAGGGGAATGAATGGTGAAATAGATCTGCTTTCTTGGAATGCCTTACCTATTAAGAATGTTAAAATTGTGTGGGTTGGAGAGATATTTGCTATTTTGCCAATAAGTTCTTACAGCAAGATGATTCGGACTTATCGCTAATTATCCTCCCCTCTTATTCAGCAAGATATTATAATATTTTTTATAAAAATATAACTTTTTATAATTTTTTGCTTGCTATTTTATAATTATAGTTATATAAGTAATTATATAAACCACGCACAAACAATCGCCAAGAGGCGTTAGGGAGGAAAAANAACACATTGCAGAGTCTGGACCACTTGATGCAAGCCAAATTCTAAGCATTGTTGATGAGGTAGATGATGCAATCCAAATCTTTCGCATCAATCCTTCTGAGAATAATTGTGAAGATATCTCTGAAGAGATTGCAGAAGCATATGTAAAAGAAAATATCGAACATCTCCATGAGGATAGTGAGGTTCATGACTTTGTACGCGAAAGTGATGTTTACCAAGAACTTTTAGACGAGATCGCAGACGAAAAATATAATGATGAGATTTACGGTACTTACGAACAACAACACCGTTTGCGTCCTTGTGATGTGCTTTAAATTCTGAAGGGCGCATTTAAAAGCGCCCCCTTTCATTCATCAATCCCATCAACATGAGGTTCGTAATGGAAAAGCTTCTTGCTACTCAATACAATATTATTCAGCATCAAAAGGTTCAAACTATTAGCGCTCGTGATTTATATACCTTTTTAGAGGTAAAAACCGAGTTTAGAAAGTGGATAACAAACTGTATTAAAGAACTTAGCTTTAGAGAAGATGTCGACTTTGTACTTTCTACTAAAGAATTATCAAACTCCTCACGTGGAAATCCTTTTAAAGATTATGCTCTCACTTTAGACACAGCAAAACACATTGCCATTTGTGAACCTGGTCTCAAAGGTAAACAAGTGCGTGAATATTTTCTGAAATGCGAAAAAAAAGTAAATTCAAAAATCGATTATTCAAATCCTGAAACATTAGAAGATTTCTTAAGACATCTAAGACAGCAAATCAAGCACAATGACAATGTTGTCACAACGAATGGAGTGAAGCATGCATAATTTTATCACAACATCTGAAAGAAATTTTCAAAACACAACAGTTCAAACGATGTCTAGTCGTGAAATTGCAGAGTTATGCGGTAAGCAACATGCGCATATTATGCGTGATATTCGACAAATGTTAGGAGAATTATATCCTGAAGGGGGGCAATCCAAATTTGGATCCACCTATTTAGATAAACAGGGTAAGCCCCAAAACTGTTACAACCTCCCTAAACGCGAATGCCTCATTTTAGTTTCTGGTTACAGCATGACATTACGTGCTAGGATTATAGACCGTTGGCAAGAATTGGAAAAGCAAGTAGTAACACCACAAATCGACTATTCAAGTCCTCAAGTTATGCTTGGTGTTTTAACGTATCTCAAAAATGAAAATGAACAAAAAGATAACATTATTGCAAATTTAAAACCA
>NZ_JBHIND010000089.1:0-4902 GCF_042194695.1 Bartonella sp. CM86QHHN | reverse complement strand
TGGCGGCGGCAGTGGTGGGGGTGGTTATTCTTATTACTTAGGAGGCGGTGGCGGCGGTGGCGGTTGTACGGTATGGTATGGTTATAAAGCGAGTTTAAAGGGTCATGAGAATATCACAATTGGTAAAGGAGGAGATTCTGTTTCTGGGTGGAATGTAAAAGGTAGGTTTGGAGGAACAACAACCGTTGGCAAAAATTTTATTACGGCGACAGGAGGACATGGTGGTGGGGGTACTTACTCTTCTAGCACTCACACGGGATTTGGTAAAGATAATACTTCCTTCTATTCAGGCGATGGCGGTGCTGGAGGAACAGGTGGAAACTTTGGTTTAGCAACGGATGAACATCCAGGAATTGCCAAAGGCGGAAATGGTTATGCTGGAACGAATGGAATTACGAGTAAAACAAGCGGTAATGGAGGCGATGCTGGAGGTGATACATCACGTGGTGGCTCTGGAGGAGTCGGCAAAGGTTCCTATAGTTCGGGAAAAGCAGGGCGTGGTTTTGGGGGCGGAGGTGCTGGTGCTCATGCCGATTCTTCTTCAAGTGGCGCTGGAGCTGATGGCGCTGTCCTTATAAGATTGTGGAAAGAATGAATGGTTTATGCAGGTATAAAAAACAATGATAGTTTCTAAACGGACACTTATTGTCTGATGGCTTATAAACTGTATAGTTTCTTCTTATAAAGTCCCCTTTAAAGCCCTTTTTTACTGACAGTGTCAGGCTTATGAGAGAGTGTAGATGATTGTTATGGTCTCTTCATTAATTTGGAGAGCAAAATGACAATAGAATTTAAACTTCGTATTCACTTTATTAAGAATGGCAAGGGATCTAAGTTTTTAGCAATATTTGATCAGACAGCCGTTGGTATGTTTGTAAAATCCTTGATGTTAACGTGCAAATTTATCCCCTCCATGCACCTATTCTTCTCTTTACGCATGAGGTGGAGAAACAGGATAGTGTTCTGTTTCATAAGCTTCAATTAACAAAACAAGAGTTTTCATTCTATCAAATTCTGGAGTATTAACTTCTGGCTGCTTATCAAACATTGCAGACACAATCTCTAAAGCTTCTTGATAATCTCTCTCTGTACGAATTGGTTTGATATTCATTTCTTAAATTCTTGTAGTTCCACAGTGTTGGCATCAATCATATTAAATTGTAACATTTTTGTTGACAATTGTCACTTAATACATTACATCTTACTTAAAATAAAGTTGTTGAGTTTGCTATGATCAAAACATTTAAAAATAAAGACCTCCAATCTCTCTGGGAAACAGGAAAAAGTAAGATTGATAGCAGGCTTCAACAGCGTATTATTCGCCGTCTTGATGCCCTTGACGCTGCTTCTCAAGTTAGTGATATCAATGTACCAGGTTATAATTTTCATATGCTTAAAGGCTTTACTCCAACTCGCTACACAATTCATATCAATGGTCCTTGGTGTATCACTTTTGAATTTAAAGACAGACACGTTTACCATGTTGATCTAGAGCAATACCACTGAAGGTTTTAAGATTTGTAAAGGAAACTATCCATGACCACACGTAATCCTAATCGTTGTCCTTCTCATCCAGGAGAAATTTTAGCTGAATCCTTAGAACATTTAAATGCAAGCAAAACCGAAATTGCTAGGATTCTTCAAATATCACGCCAGCACTTGCACGGTATCCTTAAAGGAGAACGTCCAGTCACAGCCGTAACAGCGGCTCGCATTGGTAAATTGTTAGGAAATGGACCAGCCCTTTGGCTACAGCTTCAAGCCAATTATGATACATGGCATGCCTTGAGGGACATTGATGTCTCTTCTATTCCAACACTAACAGCTAGCGAAATGAATACGCAAATGGAACATAGCCATTCGTAACCTTCTCCCCGCCCTTAAAGACGAGGAGATAAGTCATGTTTTTGAACTTAAGCAACCTTTTTAATAGGGTTCTCGAAATCTGGTTCATAAGCGCGCAATAAAGGATCCATGCTATGCGGCAGTTCTGAATCACCAAAATCTGTTAGAACTATTAAGATTTTAAGTATACTTGGCATCTCATCTTGAAGTTTTAAAATTAAAGCTTTTTCTATGACACTCATAGTATCAACCAGAGCTGTACAATCTTTATCATTCATATTTTCATGTCTAGAAAATTGAGATAATGCCAACCACAAATCGCATAAGAAATTGGTATCTATCTTCATTGCACACCTCCATGGATTTGCTCTCTTAAACATGCCAATCCTCTGGAGGTGATTTTCGTTGAAGGGAGCACCTTTTCTGTACCATCTGGTCTTTGAATGGTGATAGCAGGGCAGTCCATAAAGCCTTTCTTGATTTTATCCTGATAAGGTAACAGAGGCGCCCCCGGAGCACGTCGATAGACCCAATCATGTTTACGCAAGTAATCCGTTAAATCTTTTGGTCGTACTTCTAACATCTTCGCGGCTTCGATAAGACCAAACAGACCATCAGAGCGTTTTAAGCCTTCTAAAGCTTCTGCTTTAGGCTTGAGTGTACTCACCTCATTTCTTAAGTCTTCTAATTGATTGATACTCTCTAAAAGGAGCTGTTTAATCGTAAGAGGATTTTCCAATGCATTGGCAAGATCTATTCGTGGTGTTGCTACTTGTTTTGCACGTTTTTCACATTCTATAAAATATAAACGAGCTTCTCTACCTTTCTTATTGTTCTCCACCATAGAAAGTTCTTTGGCTACACTTAAAGTGAGAGCATAATCTTTAGAGGGACGACCACCTTGGAGGTTTTTCCCAAAATTGGGAAAAACTATATAATCTCTGTTTTCGACAAAATCATATTTGTTGATGCGTTCAGTAATCCAGTCTGCAAACTTTTTACCTACTCCTAAAAACGCATGTAGATCACGTGCATTTACTGTCTGAATTGCATCGCCATCAATGACTTGTTCTGTAATTTCTATAAGAGTGTTCATGTGAACTCCTAGTTGTTAGATGTTTTTCATTGACACTCTAAAGAGAGTGCCGGGCGCTGAAAAACACGGCAACTAGCCCGTCGTTATGCCTTTCCCATAAAGGGTATTGTATAGCGTAACCACACCCGACAATGCCATTATATGCGTGTAACATACAATGAGTCAAAACTTTTAGTTGGCGGAGAAGAGATTGTTTCGGCAATCCATCCGCTAGTTGCTTTAAGGTGTTTTTCAAGCACCTGATTCGAAAATACACATTGCATAAATAATGTCAAGCTATTTTCGATAATTTTTTATCATCATGCCGGTCTAACAAATACAGCAATCACCCCCCTCATTTTTTTCCCATTCATTTCATTAGCCAATATTTTAAAGGAGTATAAAATGGCAACAGGTTTTTTACACGGTGTTGAAGTCGTTGAAGTTGACGACGGCACCCGACCCCTTCGCGCGGTACAATCGGCAGTTATCGGGATTGTTGGCACAGCACCCGATGCCGATGAACAAGCCTTCCCTCTCAACACACCCGTTTTGGTAGCAGGCTCTCTTTCAAAAGCCGCAAAACTCGATAAAACGGGTAAGCGTCAAGGCACCCTACCCAATGCCCTTGATCTTATTTTTAAACAAGTAGGCGCCATTGTCGTTGTCGTACGCGTGAACGAGGGTGACAACGAAAATGCAACACTCACCAATATTCTGGGTGGTATAAACGCAAATGGTGCTTATGAAGGTGTTCATGCTTTGATTGGAGCGCAATCCATTGTAGGACAAACACCACGCATTCTCATCGCTCCAGGCTTTACACATCAACGCCCTTCCAGTGTGAATATTGAAGAGAATGGAACTGGTGCAACTGCCAACCCCGTCGCAGCAGAACTCATTGGCATTGCTGAACGCCTACGCGCCATTGTGGTGCTTGATGCACCAAACACAACAGATGAAGCAGCCCTTAGCACAGCAAAAGATTTTGATTCAAAGCGCGCCATTCTTATTGATCCATTTGTAAAGGTGAATCGTGATGGAAAAATTGTAGAACAGCCAGCAAGTGCAGCGGTTGCAGGTGTCATTGCTAAAACGGATTTTACCCATGGTTTTTGGCATTCCCCTTCAAACAAAGTGATCAATGGCATTGTTGGTATTGCACGCCCCATTGATTTTTCCATTGGTGATCGATCAAGCCGCGCCAACCTTCTTAACGAACAAAACATCACAACAATTATCCGCGAAAACGGTTATCGCCTCTGGGGTAATCGCACACTCTCAAGCGATACAAAATTTGCTTTCTTATCCGTAGTACGCACCGCAGATATGATCAATGATGCCATTTTGCGCGGGCATCTATGGGCTGTCGACCGCAATATCAAAAAGACCTACATGAATGATGTCAGTGAAAGCGTCAATGCCTATTTGCGTGATTTAAAAGCACAAGGCGCCATTCTTGGTGGGCGCTGTACGCCTGATCTAGAGCTTAATACAGCAAGCGCCATTGAAGGCGGCAAAGTCTATTTCAATGTCGAATTCACACCAACAACACCAGCAGAACACATCACATTCCGTTCACGCATTGTGAATGATTACTTAGAGGAGATCTTTTAATGACCATACCTATTTTACCAAGAGTTTTGAAATATTTTAACATTTTTGTCGACGGCATTCCCTATCAAGCAAAATGTGAAAGCGTAACATTACCGAATTTGAATTTGGTTGTTGAAAGTTATCGTGGTGGAGGCATGGATAGCTCTATTGAAGTTGACCTTGGTCTTGAAACCCTCACACTTAGCATGACCATTTCTGATTGCTCTCCAGAGTTGATGGCACTGTTGGGGCGCACAGATGTCGATATCTCATTACGAAGTTCAATGCAAGCGCAAGGCACACCAGCAGAAGGTGTTGTCATTACCATGAGAGGACTATGCAAAGGCTTTGAAATGGCAGAATGGCAACCGGGCAGCAAAGCAACA